>JAMCWS010000321.1 GCA_023480605.1 bacterium | reverse complement strand
CTGATCGCCGGGCATCTGCCGGCGGCCGTGCGCGACGGCGGCGACATGGCGGCGCGCACGGCACTGGCCTGGGCCAGCACCCAGGCCGGGATGGTCGAGTCGACTTCGAGCTGCACCCGCCCAGGCCGAGGACGAAGTCGCAGCCGTGCTCACGTGCCACGGCCGCCCCCTCGTCGACGTTTTCCGAGACCGGGTTGGGCAGGATTTTATCGTAGACCACCGTCTGCGCGCCGTTGGCCTTGAGGGCGTCGAGTGTGAGCTGGAGGTAACCGTTTTCCTTCATCGACTTGCCGGCGCTGATGACCACCAGGGCCTTCCGGCCCGGCAGGTGCGGCGTCACGGCCAACTCCTTGAGCGTCCCGCATCCAAAGATGATCCGCGTCGGCATGTAGCAGGTGAATGGTTGGCGCATGCAGGTGTCCTTTCGCGGCGACCGCCCCGATTCTCGGGGGCTATATGGGTGCGAATTGATGCCTTATGGATTACCGTTTTCCAAGATGCGCACGTCATCGAGATCGACGGGTCGGCCGGCGGCGCGTTTCGACGCGATCGTATCTTTTTTACTGAGGACGGTGAACGCGGTTTGGCCATAACACATTTCATCGCGTCGTTCCCAGGCATCGGCGAAATGAATACCCGGTGTGCGTGTTTGGACATCGATGCGGACGAAGTCGCTGAACACGGTAATCTCGTTGTCCAAGAGTTGCTTCGAATCGATGAGTGTGGCCGTCGCAAGGCCCGCCTGAGTCAATGCGCGCAAGAGGCGGTTGGCGTTGTCCGGGTCGGGATCGATGAGTATGTCCAAGTCGAAGGTGGCCCGGGGAACACCGTGAAGGACCGCCGCGATTCCGCCCATTACCAAATAACGCACCTTATTTTCGTTTAAGGACGCAAACACGCCCGCGAGCTTGTGGAGCATCTTTTTTCTCGGCGATGTCGGGTTGGATGCTGAGGATCAATTCGGTAAATTCGCAGAGCAGATCCATGCGCTGTTCGACGGTCAACGACTGAAACCACCGCGCCTTGGCCTGCGGCGTTTCCTCGTCGCGCGAGTGGGAGATTGCCATTTTGGCCACGGCGTTTCCTCTTTCGTTTAAATGAACCAATCGTTACTTAAATAAAAGAACCCCCCACCTTATGTGCCGATGGGTGGATCTCATGCGATAAGTTGCGTCATGATCGCTGGCTAATCGACTCCATGAACTCGATCGGCCTCGGCCGTTACTCGTAAACATCCTTCCGGTGCCGGATGCGAATCACATCCGCAGTGCGACCCTTGTCATTAATGGAATACACGATGCGGTAGACGCCACAACGGACGCGCCAAAGATTCTCTGGCCCTTTCAGTTTGCGGCATCCGTGTGGGCGGGGAACCCGTGCCAGCGATAGGTTTACGTGAAAATCCTTTGAACAACCGCCGCCTCCAACGCCTCCAACTCTTGGCGGGCGGACCTGGCGAAAGTGACTCGGTAATCAGCCATCCCGCGGGAGTTTCCCCGCGGCGATCAGGCGGCGCCGAACCGCCGCAAGGCTTTCGCGCGGCTCTTTCTTCCTTGCGCCAGCCACCACCTGGTCCTGGAAATCCTCCCACAGGCGGGCATGCGTTACCAGATCGATGACGACCGATTTCTTCCGTCCTTTATCATCAACAACATATTGAATGCCGCGCATCGCCGGGCCTTCGTATCGTGCAGCAGCCTCGCTCACTCCATGAACTCGATCAGCTTCTTGCGGCGGCTGGGGTGGCGGAGCTTGTTGAGGGCCTTGGTCTCGATCTGGCGGACGCGTTCGCGCGTGACGTTGAAGATCGTCCCGACTTCCTCGAGCGTGCGCGGGAAGTCGTTGCCGCCGATGCCGAAACGCAGCCGCAACACCTTCTCCTCGCGCTCGGTCAGGGTCGAGAGCACTTCCTCGATCTTCTCCTGCATCAGGCGATAGGCCGTGGCCGTCACCGGGCTGGTGGCGTCCTGGTCCTCGATGAAGTCGCCGAAATGGCTGTCGCCATCCTCGCCGATCGGCGTTTCGAGGCTGATGGGCTGCTGCGCGATTTTGAAGACCCGGCGGATCTTCTCCACCGGCATGTCCATCTTGGCCGCGATCTCCTCGGGCGTCGGTTCGCGCCCCAGGTCCTGCACCAGGAAGCGGCTCACCCGGCTGAGCTTGTTGATCGTTTCGATCATGTGGACCGGGATGCGGATCGTGCGCGCCTGGTCGGCGATCGCCCGCGTCACCGCCTGGCGGATCCACCAGGTGGCGTAGGTCGAGAACTTGTAGCCGCGCTGGTATTCGAACTTGTCGACCGCCCGCATCAGGCCGATGTTGCCCTCCTGGATCAGGTCCAGGAACTGCAGGCCGCGGTTGGTGTATTTCTTGGCGATCGAGACCACCAGGCGCAGGTTGGCCTCGACGACTTTCATTTTGGCCTCGTGGGCCTCGCGTTCGCCGACGTCGATGTCCTTGATGATCGCGCGCAGTTCCTCGTAGCTGTTGCCGACTTCCTTCTCCATGCGCTTGATCGTCTTCTGGGCGTTGCGCACCTGCTTGTCCATCTTGATGAATTCGTCGAGCGTGAAGCCGTATTTGCGCTGCAGGGCCTTGGCCTCGGGCGAGTTTCGCTTGGTGCGCTTGACGATCCGCCGCAGTTCCTCCTCGGTCAGCATCGTCTTGAGGATGACGGACTGGATTTCCTGGTTGGCTTCGTCGATGCGGGTGAAAACCGTCCGGATCTTGGCTGCGATCTGCTCGATGATCGAGTAGTTAAGGTCGATCTCGAGCAGCTTGACGTATATCTTCTCGCGGTTTTCGGCGATGGCCTTCTCGAGCGGCTTGGGGTCCAGTTCGCTCAGCGCCGCGTCCTCGAGCAGTTCCAGGTCGTGGTTGATCTGCTCATACAGGCCCAGCACCTCGCCCAACTGGTCGAGGGTCTGCTTGACGACCCGATTGCGTTCGTCGTTGTTGGATTCGTCGATGTTGGGCCGCAACAGGTCGTTCAGGTTATACATGTTGTTTAGGATCCTATCGCGGATCTGGCGAATCTCTTCGGAGGTGACCGACGCGCGCGAGATCGCCTTGGTGATCATGTGCCGGCCATGCTCGATCTGCTTGGCCAGGCTGACCTCCTCGTCGCGCGTCAATAGCGGCACCTTGCCCATTTCCATCAGGTAGAGGCGCACCGGATCGTCGATCTTGGCCGACTCCAGATCCGCCGCGGCCTGCTCATCCTGGAATTCATCTATCAGCGAGGAAGGTTCGTCTTTGAAGGTTTCCTCCTCGGTTTCTTTGGCCTCCGTTTCGTCTTCCAGCACTGTGATGTCAAGCTGGTCGAGTTCGTCGAACAGTTCCTCGACTTCGGGGGTGGTGATGTTCGGGGGCAGCCGTTCGTTGATTTCGTCGAACGTTAAGTGCCCTTTTTCTTTTCCCAATTCGATAATGGCGTCGAAACTGATTCTTTCCTGACCCGCCATAGGATCCTACCTCTTTCAGTTAGGTTGCCTGCATCAAACTGACTGCCAGACGACGCGGCCGGTTTGCACGCTTGTTGCGCTTTTTAACATTTGTTGCATTGGCTTACCGCATGGCTTCAATACCCGACCGAAACGCAATATTCTATCAAACGGCCCAACCCGGTGCAAGAGGCAAAACATCACCATTTTGACGCCGGGCATGCGCAACCGATTGCGATTTTCACGCACCCGATTGCACTTGGGCCGCTCGATTTCGCTCACGCCGCGCGCGGCCGGCTCAGCCGATTTGGCCATTCCGTTTTTCGTCTGGTTCAATGAGAAGCGAATGGTGCCGAACGCTTTCGCGTGAAAGGGCGTCGATGGCCGCCAGGTGGCCCTGCCCGATCGGATTTTCGCCCATAATCGTCTGCAGGTCCTGGGTGAGTTCACGCTTTCGCCGCTCGTGCCACTGCCTTCTCAATTTGAAAGTCTGTAAACGGAGACCATCGGCCAGTTGCTGGTCGAAATCCTCCACTTCGCCGCCAAACAGCCGGGTGGGCAGAAGCAGTATTTTACTGATCCATTCCCGTTCCAGCGGGTCCTCGAACAGGCTGAACAGGTCTTCGGGCGGATCGGCCCCTTCCCGGACGTCGCGGTGCGCTTCGTAGAGCCGCTCGTAGATCCGGCGGATCACGTCGTCCTGAAACCATGCCGGTTCGATGTCCCGCATCAGGTCCCACGGATCGCGAATCTTGAGTAGTATATACAGCAAATTCTGTTCCGACAATGAGGGCGCGACAATACTTTCACCCCCGGCTTTCTCCTCGCCCGCGCCCGGCCGCCCCTCCGCTCCCGCGCCGGCCGGCGCCGGCCGGCGCGCCCGCTGGCGCAGGACGGCTTCCAGTGTCTCCAGGCGCAACCCGAACCGGGTCGCCACCCGCCCCCGGTAACCCTCGCGCAGGGC
>JAMCWS010000447.1 GCA_023480605.1 bacterium | reverse complement strand
TGACCGCGAAAACCTCAACTTTAAAAAAAAGGGAGACCACATCATGGCGAATGCCTGCGCGAACCGGAACCGCAACAACGACATCTGCACCTGCACTTACGCCGCGTGCGAACGGCATGGGGTCTGCTGCGAGTGCCTACAGTATCACCTAAAGAACCAGCAGCTACCCGGCTGCTGCTTCCCGAAAGACGCCGAAGCGACTTACGATCGTTCGTTCCGGAAATTCATCGAGGTCTGGGGCGCCAAGGCCAAGTAAACGGCGGGCGGGCGTTGGGGAAAAATCTTGAACTTCGCCGTCGGGAAGCCTAGGGTAATTGGTTTCCGGCAGAAGGGCGCGCCTTGCCCATTGGGCGCCATAGCTCTGAATCGAAGTAAGGAGGGTCAAAAATGGCCAAGTTGTATTACGATAACGATGCCGATCTGGCGTATCTCGGGGGCAAAACCGTCGGGATCGTCGGCTATGGCAGTCAAGGACACGCCCAGGCCCAGAACCTGCGCGACAGCGGCGTCAACGTCATTATTTCGGACGTGAAGGGAACGCCCAACTACGACCTCGCCGTTGAACACGGCTTCGCGCCGATGACGGCGAGCGAACTGGCCGCCAAGGCCGACATCATCCATATGCTGGTGCCCGACGAACTCCAGGCGCGCATTTATAAAAGCGAAATCGAGCCTCACATGAAAGCCGGCAAGGCGCTGGTCTTCAGCCACGGCTTCAACATCCACTTCTCGCAGATCGTCCCGCCGGCCCACGTCGACGTCTGGATGGTCGCCCCCAAGGGGCCCGGCCACCTTGTGCGTCGCACGTTCACCGAGGGGGGCGGCGTGCCCTGCCTGGTGGCGGTCGAGCAGAACGCTTCGGGCAAGGCCATGCAACTGGCCCTGGCGCAGGCCAAAGGCATCGGTGGCACGCGCGCCGGCGTTTACGAGACCACTTTCCGTGAAGAAACCGAAACCGACCTGTTCGGCGAGCAAGTGGTGCTGTGCGGCGGGCTCACCTCGCTTATCCAGGCGGGTTTCGAGACGTTGGTCGAGGCCGGTTACAGCCCCGAAATGGCCTATTTCGAATGCTGCCACGAGGTCAAGCTCATCGTCGACCTGATTTACGAAGGCGGCATCGCCCGGATGCGCGACTCGATCTCCAACACGGCCGAATACGGCGACTTGACGCGCGGCCCGCGGCTCGTGACCGCCCAGACCAAGGCCGAGATGAAAAAGATCCTGACCGAGATCCAGACCGGCCAGTTCGCGCGCGAGTGGATCCTCGAAGCGCAGGCCAACATGGCCAGCTTCAAGGCCCTGCGCAAAATCGGCGCCCAGCACCCGATCGAGTCCGTCGGCAAGGGCATCCGCGACAAGATGAGCTGGCTGAAGAAGAAAAAATAAGTTCTAATTCAGTCGTCAATGACTCCGGCCCCGCTCCCAGGTTCTGGGGGCGGGGTTTTTTTGGGGATTGTCGCCGGGGATTCCACAATCGAGGTGTTCGCGGTCATTCGCCACTTTGAGATCGGGTTAGGGCCATCCCCGCCGGACGTGGTAAAATGAATACGGATGGCGGCGCGGAACCGGATGTCCGTGAAGGTGGATACAAAGAGTCGGGCGGGACGGGCCGCCATTATCCAATTATTGTACAAATGAACCGATTGAATTGGGGGAATACCATGAGAAGGCACCGGACGATAACAAGTTCTTTATCACCGGCGACCATCGGGGCATTGCAGACGATGGCTAATCGCCTGCGGTGGCACTCACTGGTCGCCACGAGCGAAGCGGGCTCGGGTCATCCGACCTCGTGCATGTCATGCGCCGAGCTGATTGCGACCCTATTCTTCGAATATCTGCGTTTCGACGTGAAAAATCCCAGGAACCTGGCCAACGACCGCTTCATCCTCTCGAAGGGACACGCGGCCCCGATTCTTTGGGCCGCCTGGGCCGAAGCGGGCGCCTTCCCCATCGAGCGACTGCTCGGCCTGCGCAAGGCCGACAGCGACCTGGAAGGCCACCCGACGCCCCGCATGCCGTGGGTCGACGTCGCCACCGGCTCGCTGGGCCAGGGCCTTTCGGATGGAGTGGGGATGGCCCTCGCGGCGCGGCTTGACGGACGCCCAAGTCGTACCTATGTCCTCCTAGGCGACGGCGAGATCGCGGAAGGCAACATTTGGGAAGCGGCCCAGATCGCCGCGTTTCGCCGGCTCGACAACCTGACGGCCATTGTCGACGCCAACCGCCTCGGCCAAAGCGGCCCAACCATGTACGGCCACGAACTGGTGGTCTACGAGGGACGCTTCCAGGCCTTCGGCTGGCATACGCAGGCGATCGACGGCCACAGCATCGACCAGATCGCCGGAGCGCTGGAGCGGGCGCTCGATGTGCGCGGCCAGCCGACGGTCATCATTGCCCGCACGCTCAAGGGCAAGGGTGTCTCGTTCCTCGAAGACAAGGAAGGCTGGCACGGCAAGCCGGTCAAGAAAGGGCCGGACCTGGACAAGGCCCTGGCTGAAATCGGGGGGCACATGGAACTGGAGGAGAAACCAACCGTCAAAGCCCCGCGCGAGACAACCGGCGCCACGACGCGCCAGCCGATGATTCCGGCCGGCAAAATGGCTCCGCCCGAATACACCGCCGAGATGCGGGTGGCCACGCGCGAAGCCTACGGTGCGGCCCTGGCGAAACTGGGTGAGGTCAGTCAGGCCGTGGTGGCCCTCGATGGCGACGTGAAGAACTCGACCTACTCGGAGCGCTTCGCCGGCGCGCACCCGGAACGATTCATCGACTGTTTCATCGCCGAGCAGAACATGATCGGGATGGCAATGGGCCTGGCGGCCATGGGACGTATTCCGTTCGTGTCGACCTTCGCCTGCTTCCTGACTCGGGCCTTCGACCAGTTGCGCATGGCGGGCGTCTCGGAGCTGGGCATCAAGGTCGCCGGCTCGCACGCCGGCGTGTCGATCGGAGAGGACGGCCCCTCGCAAATGGGCCTGGAGGACCTGGCGATGATGCGCGCGATACACGGCGCGACCGTCCTTTACCCCAGCGACGCCGTCTCGGGCGAACGGATGGTGGAGTTGGCGGCCGCCACGCCCGGGGTCGTTTACATCCGCACGACGCGCCCCAAAACGCCGATCCTATACACGCGCGACGAGGAGTTCCGCGTGGGAGGCAGCAAAGTCCTGCGGTCGAGCGGCGACGACCGCGTGACCCTCATCGGCGCCGGGATCACGCTTCACGAAGCACTCAAGGCCGCCGAACAACTGCGGGCCGACGGGATCGCGGCGCGGGTGATCGACTGCTACAGCATCCAGCCACTCGACCGCGAGACCATCGAGAGCGCAGCGCGCGAAACAGGCGCGATCGTGACGGTTGAAGACCACTACCCCGCCGGCGGCCTGGGCGAGGCCGTGGCCGGCCTGCTGGGGCGGGGGGGATTCGCCTGCCGGTTCCGGTCGTTGGCCGTGCATGGCCTGCCGCACTCGGCCGATCTGGAGGCGCTGATGGATGAATTCGGCATCGACGGCCGGGCCATCGCCACCGCCGCGCGCGAACTGGCCCGGTGATGAGATGACACGGGGTACGATCTGAAAAAGGGAAATATTAGCCACGAAATGACGCGGTGCGGCTGAACCGCAACTTAAATATAACCGCAGAGTCACCGAGGCGCGGAGAAGACCAGTCATCTTTCTATTCGGAAAATTCCGTTCTGAGTTCAGGCTTCAGCCTGTTATTTGAACCGCCAAGGCGCAATGGATACTAAGCCGACAGCACTCAAACCACAAAAAGCCTGGCGGGTAGTAACGTCCGAATCAGAACCCCGAGAGCCAGGCGTCGATGGCTTCGACCGTCGCGGCCGGGGCGGCGCCGGTTGGTTGGGACTGTGGAACCGCGGGAGCGGACGGCGCGCCGGCGGCGAGTGTTCCCGTTACGAAACGGGCCAAGGTGTCACTCGTTAAGTCGGCAGGGATAAGGGGATGAATGTTTGGGCCGGCGGGCGGCGAAGGGGCGATGGCTTGCCGCGCGGCGCCTGGTGAGGCATCGGCGCCCTCGAACGCGGACTCCCTGTCGGCGAGGGCGAGAATCGGGCAGCCCAGGGCCAACGCTTCGGCGGCCGCCAGGGGCGAATCGGTCAGCAACAGTGCGGCGCGATTCAAATGACTCCGCCAGATCGGATAGGGCAGGGGCGGGGCGAGATGCAGGTTGGAGGGCGCCCCCCGCAGCGAGCGCATCGGTCCTTCGAGACGGGCGTTCAGATTACTGATGACCAGCCAATCGAGCGCGGGTGTCGCGCCGGCCCATGTCCGCAGCGCCGCGGCCAGTCGCGCCGTCGTGTCGTCGGTCATCCCCCAGTCGCGCCGCAGGATGCTGTAGCAGTCGATCACCCGCGCCGCGATCCCGTCGGCCCGCAGTTGTTCGGCGGCCTTGAGTGCTTCGTGAAGCGTGATCCCGGCGCC
>JAMCWS010000110.1 GCA_023480605.1 bacterium | reverse complement strand
GGTGTCGATGCGGGCGGCGATGGCCTGGGCGGCGTGGTTGAGCGCGCGCTGCGCGATGGATTTACTCTCGCCCAACTGGTCGCGCGCGTCCTCGTAGGCCGGTTCGATGCTCGATCCGGCCAGGATGTCGTGGAACTGGTTGTAGAGCAGCATCAGCCAGGCTCGTTCCAGGTCGGCCGCGGGATAAGGCAGCAATCCCGCGCGCGCGACGGCCACGGCCATCCGTTCGGCGGCCATGAGCGCGTGCTCGGTCTGGCGATTGAGTTGCTTGATGGGCGAGTAAACGCTGTAGCAACCGGGGGCGTGGGGTTGAAGCTCCTCGTCGACGCGCGGCAAACGGTCATCCGCGCCCTCGGCCTCGACCGCCGCGCAATATTCGGCCAGCGTGGCGAAGCGGATTTCCGGTCGATCCGCGCCGGCCATCATCTCGCGCAGGCCGCGGATGTTGGTTTTGGTCGGCCCACCGCCATGGTCGCCCACGCCGTAGAAAAGCATCAGCGCGCGCGGCCCCGGCGCGACCTGGGGCGACTGGAGCAGCCGATCCAGCTTTTCGTGAATCCGGTCGTTGGACGCCGAGCCGTAGGAGCCTTCGATCCGCGCCGCCAGCACACTCGACCCGTCGGGCGCCGTCCAGATGAAATTCGTGCCGGGCGCGTATGGCTGCTCGTGGGGGGCCGGGGCGCATGTAACAATAATAATGGATATCCTGCTTCCGATAAATCTGGGGCAGCATGGCGTTGTGGCCGAACGAGTCGGGATTGAAGCCGACCTGGGCGCGGCGACCGAATTCGCGCTCGAAAAATCGCTGGCCGTAAAGCCCCTGGCGGACGAACGATTCTCCCGCCGGGATGTTGCAGTCGGGCTCGATCCACCAGCCGCCGGCGATTTCCCAGCGCCCCTCGGCCACGCGCTGCTTGACGGCCTCAAAAAGCTCCGGGTCGCTCTCTTTCACCCAGGCGTAAAAACAGGCCGAGCTGCACGTGAAGCGCACATCGGGGTCTTCGTCCATCCGGTCCAGGGCGCTGCGGAATGTGCCGCGCGCCTCCGCGTAGCCTTCCGTCCAGCGCCACAGCCAGGTTGGATCCAGGTGGCCGTGCCCGATGGCGTATATCGTGCGTTCGTTCCGCTTCATCGCCATGCCCTCCCTCGTCGTCCGTCAGGTTTCATCGCATGTGTTGCCGAACCAACTTATCGACCCTCGCGGCAAATGCAAGGTCTTTCCGCCATACCATCGCCTTGGGCTTCATCGCGCCAAGACGCGGATAAGCCGGATATCCCGGAAAAACCCCGGTTGCAGGGAACCTCATCGCGGACTATGCTATCTCGATTGAAAGAAGGGACGCTGTGATCGGATCCGATCCGCGCCGAACCGTTCTGCCAGGATGGAGGGGAAGGTTGCCATGAATGCCGTCGCGATTAGCGCCCGCGTCGTTCGCCGCAAACGATTGCTGTGGAATCTGTTCGTAATGGTTGCCCTGGGGGGAACGGTCGGTTGCGCGCCGTTCGCCGCCGTGAGCGAGTCGCTCTTCATGATGAGCCCGACCCAGGAAGTGGAATTCGGCGCCAAGGTTAAGGACGAAGTCGCCAAGCAATACAAATTGGTGCAGGATCCCGAGGTGGTGGGCTACGTCCGCGACCTGGGAACGAAAGTTTGGCTGAAATCGCCGCAAAGCCCCTTCAAGGCCGAATTCAACGTCGTGGCCGACAAATCGATCAACGCCTTCGCGATCCCGGGCGGTTCGGTCTATGTCAACTCGGGGCTGATCGACGCCGCCGGCGACGAAGCGGAACTCGCCGCCGTCATCGCCCACGAACTCGGCCATGTCGTCGAGCGCCACAGCGCCCGCCAGGTCAGCCGCCAAACCGGCATGGCCGCCATCGAGCAGATCGCCCTCGGCCAGGATGCCGGCCAGGCGACCCAGCTCATTTCCTCGCTGCTCAGCCAGGGGATTATGTTCCGTTACAGCCGCGCCGACGAGCAGCAGGCCGATCGCATCGCCCTGGGCACGCTCGATCGCATGGGTTACGACCCAACCGCGATGATGACCTTTTTCGACAAGTTGCTCAAGAAATACCCCGACCAGGGCGGTCCCGTCTCGACCCTGTTCGCCTCTCATCCTCCCACCGCCGAACGAATCGCCGACGCCAAGGCGATCATCCAGACGCTCCCCCCCCGGCAATACGTCCGCCCGGTGACCGACCTGCGCCGCATCCAAGGCCGGCTCGACCAACTCGGCCTGGGGGCGAAGTAATCCGCGCCGTACACCCCCTCCCCCAGGCCCCACGGGGCTGCTCAGGATTTCCGTCGCTATATCTAGGTCCTCTCGGCTCCCCCGTTGTTCGCCCCCGACCAGCACGGTGTCCCCGTGGTCATAAGGGGGTGCGCAACAGCATAAAATCCGCAGCGGCACGGCGCTCGTGTTGCGCAGACTGTGGCGCGCGCCGGGAGGTATAAGAATCGCGTCGCCGGGCGCGACGGCGCCCGTCTCGTTTTCGATCGCCATGATTCCCTCCCCCGCAACAATATAGTAAAACTCCTCGCTCACGACGTGACGGTGCGGCTCGGTGCGCGTTCCCGGCGGGAGGGTCGCCTCGGTCAGACTCTGGTGGGCGACGGGGGCGTTCGAGCGGTCAAGCAGGCTGCGGATAATCGAGCCGTCCTTGGTGACGAACGGCTCGGCATCGCGAAGGCGGCGTATGATCATCGCGGGAATCCCCCGGTCCCATGAACGGCGGCGGACGAATGTTACGGCAACGGCACGGCCGGCAGCATGATGGGAATCGTGCCGCGCCGCAGATCGGTGAAAACCTCGACGCGAATGCCGATGACCCGGGGCAGGGCCGTGAACGACAGGCGCCACAATTTTTCCGGCGGTCCTCCCGGCTCCTTGGGGTCGGCGTCCTGCACTTCGGACGCATAAGGTAGAATCATCTGACCCGCCGCGTCCTCGACGTCGATCCGGCCGATGCATTCGATCTGGCCGAGGCCCACCAGCGCCACCAGATCGTCGCTCACCTCCAGCAGCTTGAGCGTGACCACGGGCGAAGGTTGCGCCCCGACGAGTAACTGGCCGACGTGCTGGCGGACATCCTCGAAACGATAGGACTTGCGCTGCCCGACGGTGACGTCGAAGCGCGCCGAGACGCTCTGGAGTTGTGACGTTGCCCGGTCGGGCAGGGGCGAGGTCAGTTCGATGACGGGTCCTTCGCCCAGTTCCCGGCGGCGGGACAGGTCCATCTCGGGCGGAAACGCGATGACCGGATGCTGGGGATCGATGAGCGGATGACTGCCGCCATCGATCACCTGCTGAAGCCAGCCCTGGTTGACGCCGATCACCTCCCAGCCCGTGGGCGCATAGAGGTGAAAACGCAACACCATGCCCGATTCCATGGTGGGCATCAGGCCGCGCTGCACCGGGATGCCGCCGGCAGGGGTCGCAACGGGCACGACTTCGCCGTAATCCTGGATGCGAATGATGCGAATCTGTTCGAGCGCCGCTTTGATGAGCAACGCCTCCGACGCCGTCGCCTCGGGTCGGGGCGTCGGCGTCACCGACGGGATCGGCGTCGGGCGCGGGGGGATCGGCGGCGTGGGGGAAGGACTGGGCGTCATGGTCGGCGTGGGAACCGGGGTGGGGCGGCCGGTGGGGCGCGGCAACTGCCCCGGCGTGAGCAACGCGGGCGACGGCGTGCCGGTGGGGGTCGCCGTCGGCGCGCCAGCCGGGGCCGTGACGCCCACCACCGTCGGCCGACCCTCCGGGGTCGGCGTCGGGGTGAGGGAGGGTGACGTCCGTGGGGACGCGGTGGCCCGGGGGGTGGCCGTCGGCCGCGGCGTTGTCGTCGCCCGCGGCGTTGTCGTCGCCCGCGGCGTTGCCGTCGGCCGCGGCGAGGGTGTCGGGGTGGGTGTCGGCGTCGGCGTGGCGTAATCGAAGCGTATCTTCGGCGGCGCGGCTGACTGCTGGGCGGCCAGATCACCCTGCAAGGCGGCGAAGCAGACCGCACCGGCCAGCACGAGTCGCCGCCAGTGTTGTGTATACGAACAGGAAAGGCGCATCGTCATCCTCGACTCCTTCAACCACGATCCGCGGCCCGGCCTTCACGGTCGGCCTGTCGCACGACCCGGATAAACTCACGGACTTTCATCGGATCTTTGACGCCGGGCGACGCCTCGACGGCGCTCGACACGTCGACTCCCCAGGGACGCAGCAGGCGGATGACGTCGCCGACCGTTCCGGCATCCAGCCCCCCCGCCACGATGACGCGCCGCCGCGCGGTGAGCGCGCGCAGCAGGCTGTAGTCGTATCCGCGCCCCGTGCCGCCGGGCAGGCGTGAATCGAACGTGTCGGTGAGTAGGTCGAATCCCGGATACGCGTCGGCGGCGGCGAGGGAAGCCGCGTCGCGGACGCGCACGACCTTCAGGACGGGCCGTCCCGTCCGGCGGGTCGTCT
>JAMCWS010000395.1 GCA_023480605.1 bacterium | reverse complement strand
GACACTCAACGCTCCCCTTGTAACCGTGGCTCTGGTAAAGGTCGGGCTTGTATTGCGCGAGGAGCCTTCTGAACTGGGCGACGATCGCGGGATCGAACCGAAAACGCTCGCGAAGCAGGCTGGTGTCGATCCCAGCGGCATTCATCGCCTCGAAAAAGGGATTCGTTGAGTGCCTCGCCCCGCGCACCAGGCCCACTACCCGGGTCTGGTGGCCAAGCCGCCGCGCTTCGACGCAGAAATCCAATGCCAGCCGCGCCGGCCCGCTCAAGTGGTCGGTGTCCAGAAACAGCAGGATCCGCATGGTTGATTCGTCATCGAGGTCAAATGTTGCGCTGTCCGTGGCCGCCCGATCGCCGTATCCGGATTACGCTTCCTGGCATCGGCGCGCTATCCCCGACCCGCTGAAAGTAGATTGTGGGCAAAATTCGCCAACAATCAAGCGTTATATACAATAACCCCGAAAAATGTTTAGGTTTTTTCCCCGATCGGCGGAGATACGCAAAAAAAGGAAAGGGACCCTCATTCGCGGGCTGTGCGCCCGACTGTCGAGGGTCCCTTGCCATTTTTCGCCGGCCCCGAGCGCGCCGCCTCCGGCTTGCCCGGACGACCAACGCGATCGCGCGACTTATATGACACGCCGATATTCCATCTCCCCGCCGCCGGCGATCATAACCTGCCAACGGGTTCCGGCCAAGGGCCGCGCACTATGCGATCGTATACCAAACACCGAACACCGACGGGGACCATCAATAAACCGACGGGCGACGGAATCGCCGTTTGTGCACCAGGCCAAGCCCGGCCAGTCCAAGACCGAGCAGGGCGATGGTGGCCGGTTCGGGAATCACCGGTTCGTCGGGCCGCCGCGGGATGTCGATGAAGTCGTTCCCGCATTCCATGCTCCAGTGGAATTCCAATTGGTTCAACTGGTATGGAATCATACCCTCCTGCGCCACGAGGAACGGCAGGGCGGCGATGTCGAACGTCCACTCCAGGATGAACGTCTTGGTCTCGTTAAAGGGGGTTCCGTCGATCGTGTCGTAATTGAATGATTCGCCGGGGTCGTCGCCCCAGATAGATAGCGACACGTTGGCGTCGGCAATCTGTTCGGCCCCCTCGCGCACGGCGAAAGGATTGGTGACCGGCGTCACCAATGCGTTGTTGCCGTACCCCTCGTCATTGGTGATCCCATGGACGTCCGACACGTCCTCGATCTCATACATCCCCGTGTCCATCGTGTGGTTGTATGGATCGTCGCTGGGATGTAGGGGATCGTTGAGTGTCGTGCTCCATGAGCCCGCCGTCAAGGCAACGTCAAAGCCCTTGTAACCGGTGGCATTGTTTCCGTCGGTGTCGATGAACACATCGCCCAGATGGAAGGTGTAGGTTGTGCTCCCAACAGTGAATTTCACGCCTTCCGCGGGATCGACGGATGTGATGCCCAGCACCTGAATCTGGGTCGGACTATTCACCCGCCAGGCTAGAAATTCAAGGTCGAAGCCTTCGCCGGCCGTCCCCGGAGGGGAGAACTGGTAGCTGCCCCCGCCGTGCGGGAAATCGAAAGCCGGCGGTCCCGCCACATTGTTGCCCTCGCTCCAGGCCACGGTCGGCGTGGTTCCAGTTTCGGCCCCGCTAATGCCGCTGTTGGTCCAATCGCCATACGGTCCATTGCCAAAAGGGGTGAAGCCCCAGTTGGATATTTCACCCGTGCTGTTATTGACCGTCAGCGCTCTGCCTTCGGGCGCGCCGAACGTGAACAACAACAACGACGCCAAGCCAATGCAAGTAAGCAAGCGCATCGTGTCATTACCTCCTTTTTAGCCAAATACACATACTGAGTCTTTCAGCGTTTCCGTCCGTCTACGCGCCTCGTGGCTTTCCGGGCCGATTCGAATGTCGCATTCCTTTGCAACTATCACTGAATCCGGTTGCGAACCCTCGGGGGAGCGATGCAATTCTGATCATATGCCGCTCCGTCATGGAAGTCCTTTATCTTGAGTCCCCTAAGGCCATCCGAACGTTGGGCCGTCCATCGCCCTACGACCTGGATACCGGTATTGGACACTGTTCAAAGCAAATGCGATGCCAGCTTTCGCTTTCGAACCGGTCGGCGGCAAAATCCGGCCCGCGACGCCGCGGAACGCCTGGGGCGATGCGCAGGGACATCGGGCGCCCACACGGTCCGGTTGGCCGTCTGGCAATACATTAATTAATAATCTCCCGGGGCGCGGCGGTCGGAACGCCCTGGTCGCCTCCGCGATTCGTCGACCGACCGGGTGGCACAAAACGCCGGCGCAAAAATGCAGTTGAGGTTTCGGGCCTGCCATTGTAAATTAATGATAACGTTTCGGGGATTATAGTATGTGTCGTATTTTGTGGCGATGATTCCCCTTATATCGAACGGAGGAAGATACCCCATGAAAACGCGCGCAATGAAAATCGGCTGGGTCTGCCTGACGCTCCTCGTCGTCGCCGGCATCAGCCGGGCCGCGGTCGTCAGTCCCTCCGTTACGGTTCGCGGCCGCCTTGGGCTGCCGGTGGAAATCCCCTTCCAAATCAGCGCCGACTCCGAAGTGGCGGGCATCAACGGCCAACTCAACTTCGACATCGCGTTTTTCTCCAATCCCCAGATCATCCTCGACGATGCCTCCTATGGCTTCATCGCGCTGGGCAACGAATCGCAACCCGGCCAGTTCAAGTTCGTCATCTATGCCGATCCGACCCAGACAGTCCGTCTGAACGCGCCCCTGGTCAAGTTCCGCCTCGACGTGGTCGGCCCGGTGACCACGCGCCAGCTCAGCACCATCACCTACACCCTGGCCGCCGCGGGCGATCCCCAGGGCGTGTCGCTGCCCGCCGTGCAATTGGCCGATTCCTACGTGGACCTGACCACGGCCAACACCAGCGCCCATGACTGGCAATTGTATGAATGAGCGGCCGCGGCGCTCACCGCGCCGGCGGACACTCGTTCGATGTTCGACGCGCACCCGAGGACTTCGCCAAGGGTGCGCGTTTTATTGTTACCGGCCCGTTTCATCGGTCGTTGCATGAATGCCGGACGATGGTACAATAGCGTTCAGTCTCAACGGACCGAGGAGCCGCGCCGATGCCTTTTCGCCAACATGCCCGCCAGGCATCGACCCCCGCCGCCGCCCCGGCTTGCGACGTTCCGCTGTCCGATCCGCCGGCGCAACCGGATCGGCCCGGCCTGGCCGACGCGGCAACCGGGTTTCCGCCCGCCTGGCATACGGCCGCCGCCTTGTTCGTTTTCTTCATGTGCCTCTACTGCCTGACGGCCTCCAAGCTGCGTTTCGGCTACGAAGGCCAGACGATCGACCAGGCCGAGGCTCTTCTGCGCGGTCGGCTAGTGGCGCGCCCAGGCGGCGGGATCGAGCCCTTCACCCAGGCCGGAGTGCTCGATGTGGCCGTCTACCTTCCCTTCGCGGCTCTGAAACTTGCCCTCGAACGCGCCGGCGCACTGCCCGGCCTGCGCCAGCTCGCTTACGCTTTCGCCCTGCCGTTCTACACGACGCTGCTGTGCCTGGCGTTCTTCGCCCTGGCACGCGAGCTGTATCGCCGCGCCGGCACGGCCCTCGCCCTGACGCTCATCGCGGGTGTGGCGACGACGATCTGGCCTTACTCCAAGTTCGGCATGGAAACCCAGCAAACCTTGTGGACCCTCATCGCCGTCTGGATGCTGATGCGCTACCGGCGTAGGGGCGGCGGCGGCGCGGCGGCGTTTTTCGGCGCGGCGCTTGCGGCGCTCTTCCTGACCAAGATCACCGGACCGCTCCACGCCGCAACTCTGGGCCTGGCGGCCATCTGGCTGGCCTGGCGCGAGCGCCAATGGCAACGGCCCGGCTTCCGCCGCCACACGCTGCTGGCGGCCGGCCTTTGCCTGGCCGGGGCGATTGTTTTTCTCACCACCAACCGCTGGCGTTACGGCGGCTGGCTGTGGGGCGGGCGCTACGGTCTGGCAGCGGAGACGCTCCCTTACCCCCTCGTCGACGGGATCTGGGCCGTCGTGGCCAGCCCGGGCAAGAGCCTGTTTATGTTCAGCCCGCCGTTGCTGGTCGGCCTGTGGTTCTGGGCGCCCTTTCTGCGCCGCTTTCCACCGATGCGCATTGTTTTCGTCCTCATGTTGGCGCTGGCCCTTTTACATCTTCACAACCGCCCATGGGCCGACGAAACCTGGGGGCCGCGCCGCCTGCATTACCTCGCGGCGCTGCTGATGCTGCCGCTGGGAATCTGGTGGGAATGGCATGTGCAATCGCGCCTTTGGGTGCGCGCGCTGGTCTGGCCGGTTATTGTCTTCGGCGTCTGGGTGCAACTGGTGGCGGTGCTCTTCGACTACACGGCGCTGGCCCGGACGGCCGGAGGCAACGCGGTCTTCAGCCAGGAGAACACCGTCTGGGATCCCCAGATGAATCCCCTGCGGTTCAACCTTCTCTTGATCCGCTCGGCCATGCACCGCCGGCACACGGGGCAACCCGAGTCGTTCGTTTACCGGCAACACTACCTGCCCTGGACCACGCCGGCCCGGCCGCCCGCTCCGGTCGCGCTGCCGTTCAAAGGTGATGGATTCGACTTCTGGTTCATTCAGCAGCGGGCCGACTGGCCGGGACGCCCCTACTGGTTCGTTTCACTGTCGTCGTGGCTGGCGCCGGCCTTCGCGCTGGGCGGATTGCTGAGCCTGGCGTGGCTGATCCGCCTGGCGCGCCGCCTGCGGGGCGAACCGACGGACCGCCGGCCGCCCGGCGCCGGCGAGACGACGAGACGACTTGAAACTGCTTAACGGTCGGCCTGTTTTATGATAATGTTGGAAAATCCGGATTAATAAAAGCCGGATCCGGGAACTGCCGACCAATACGATGCGAAAACGCGCGACGGTCCGCACAAGCGAGTGGGCCTATATGCCGTTGCGCCACGCAGGAGCAGCCCATGGCTGAAAAAACACCGAAGGTTCCCCCGTCACCGCCGGCCGGAGCCGCCCCGGCGCTCGATATACCCCCGGAACGCCAGATCGACTTATTGCGCCAGATGCTGCGCGTCCGCCGCCTGGAGGAACGCTGCACCCAACTCTACGGCCAGGGCAAGATCGCCGGCTTCTGCCATCTTTACATCGGACAGGAGGCCGTCGCCGCCGGGGCGCTGGCGTGCACGCGCCAGGATGACTACGTCATCACGACCTACCGCGACCACGGCATGGCCCTGCTGCGCGGCATCGCGCCCGAGTCGATCTTCGGCGAATTGATGGGGCGCGAAATCGGCTGCTCGAAGGGACGCGGCGGCTCGATGCATCTCTTCAGCAAGCAAACCCATTTCCTGGGGGGCCACGGCATCGTCGGCGCCCACATTCCGCTGGGCACCGGCGCGGCCTTCGCGGCCAAATACCGGGGCGAGGACCGGGTGACCTTGTGCTTTTTCGGCGAGGGAGCCGTCAACAACGGCGCCTTCCACGAGTCGCTCAACCTGGCGGCCCTCTGGAAGCTCCCCATCGTTTACATATGCGAAAACAACCGTTACGGAATGGGCACGCCGGTCGAGCGGGCCTCGTCGATCTACGACCTGCACCGCAAGGCCGAGGGCTATGACATGGACCATGCCCAGATCGATGGCATGGAAGTCGAGCGCGTTTTCGAGGAAGTGGGCCGCGCGATCAAAGCCGCGCGCCATGACAAACCGTCGTTCCTGGAAATCCGCACCTATCGCTTTCGCGGCCACTCGATGTCGGACCCGATCCACTCGCACTACCGTACCAAGGCCGAAGTGGAAGAACAGAAAGAACGCGACCCGATCAAACTGTGGCGCGAAAGCCTCGTGACGCGAGAGGTGGTCGGCGATGACGAGATCAAGGCCATGGACAAGGAAATCATGGAGGAAATGAAAGCGGCCCTCGCCAAAGCCGAAGCCAGCCCCGAACCGCCCGCGGAGACGGTAGGAGATTACGTGTGGGCGGAGTGAATATGAGGTGGAGATTGTCAACCTGGAGGGATGAAATGAGCGCGCTGGTTTCCCCCAATAGTGAGATGAGCGAACGGAGGTTCATCGAATATATCCTCGCCTACACGATGGACCCGATCATCAAAACATTCCGCGCCATCCCGGACCAGTGGCTTTGTCGCAGGCCGCATCCGTATATCAACGCGCCCGGCTGGATTTTTGGCCATATCGCCGTCACCGAGCGAAAGCATGTTGGCCTGTTTCTGGAAAACATGGATGACATCCCCCATCGGTTCCGCCTGTTTCATTCCGGCTCACGCCCCAGTGAGGCTGAGATAGCCGCCGCTATCGAGTCGAAGGAACAGCTCATCGCTTATTGGCGCGGCGTCCGACAGATGACGTTGCGCTATCTGGATGGCATCACTGACGACGACCTGGCCGGCGTTTCCTCGAGTGCGTGGCTTGGGTCGAATGATCCCAACCTCGAGAATCCTCGCCGCGAGTGGTTCGTCATGACAGTCCAACACCAAAATTACCACTGGGGTCAGCTCGACGTAATCCGCGAGATGTTTACCAAGGACGGTGGTCGGCTTTGAACAATCCGTTTCAACGGGTTTCTCAATCCATTAGCGACGCAATTTATTGCGGGGAAAAGACGATGGCCAAAACGCCCAAAACCCGTTTCAACGGGTTTCTCAATCCATTAGCGACGCAATTTATTGCGGGGAAAAGACGATGGCCAAAACGCCCAAAACCCGTTTCAACGGGTTTCTCAATCGATTGGCCCCGCGATTCATCGCGGGGAAGGAGGAACCCCGCCAACGAGAATGATTTAAAACCCGTTTCAACGGGTTTCTCAATCGATTGGCCCCGCGATTCATCGCGGGGAAGGAAGAACCCCGCCAACGAGAATGATTTAAAACCCGTTTCAACGGGTTTCTCAATCGATTGGCCCCGCGATTCATCGCGGGGAAGGAGGAACCCCGCCAACGAGAATGATTTAAAACCCGTTTCAACGGGTTTATCAATCGATTGGCCCCGCGATTCATCGCGGGGAAGGAGGAACCCCGCCAACGAGAATGATTTAAAACCCGTTTCAACGGGTTTATCAATCGATTGGCCCCGCGATTCATCGCGGGGACGTCGGCATCCATTATCTCGAAACCCGTTTTAACGGGTTTCCCGATCCATTGAAGGAGTCCGATATCGTGTCGACACGCTCTTACACCCGTTGCTGGCTGCATCTCGTTTGGGCCACCAAACGCCGCGAACCTATCCTCACCGGCGACGCCAGCGCGCGTGTGGCCGGCTATCTGCGCGAATACGCCGCCGGCCAGGGAATCTTTCCGGACTGCAACAACGTTCAGTCCGATCACGTCCATGCGTTGATCGATCTGCCTACGAACCGGTCGATCGAGGAAACGGTCAAGTTGCTGAAAGGCGCGTCCTCGCATTGGATCAATGCGAACCCAATCGTCGCCGGTCATTTCGAGTGGCAGGACGGATACGCGGCGTTTTCGGTATCGGAATCGCGGCGCAAAGCGGTCCGGCGATACATTACAAATCAGGAGCAGCATCATCGCCGGAAGACGTTCGATGAGGAGATCCGAGAATTCGTGGGGTCGTATGGTTTGGTGTGGCGCGAAGATGGGAGGGGATATGCGCAGGTCAACCCCGCAATGAATTGCGGGGCCACGGATTGAGAAACCCGTTGAAACGGGTTTGAGGATTGTGTTTCGCGTAGTAGACCCCGCAATGAATTGCGGGGCCACGGATTGAGAAATCCGTTGAAACGGGTTTGAGGATTGCGTTTCGCATAGACGACCCCGTAATGAATTGCGGGGCCACGGCTTGAAAAACCCGTTGAAACGGGTTTTTGATGGCAATTTTTCGGGGAAGGTCGATCTCCCGGGGGCACCCATGCCGGGAAGGCATGAGGCCGGGGAGGCGGTACCGCCAGGGGCGGCAAGGCCGCCGGGGGCGGCAGTCTTGCCGGGGGCTCCTTCCCGTTTGATCGCTTCCGCGATGTCACGTAAAACCATGAGTGTGGAGAAGCATCGCATGCCCGAACTCAGCATTCGTGAAGCCCTCAACCAGGCCATGGCCGAGGAGATGCGGCGCGACGACCGTGTCTTCCTCATGGGCGAGGAGGTCGCCTTTTACAACGGCGCCTACAAGGTCAGCCAGGGCCTGCTCGACCAATTCGGCGAGCGGCGCGTGCTCGACACGCCGATTACCGAGTGCGGTTTCGCCGGCGTCGGCATCGGCGCGGCGATGGTCGGACTGCGCCCGATCGTCGAGATGATGACATTCAACTTCGCGCTCCAGGCGATGGACCAGATCGTCAACAACGCCGCCAAGATGCTGCTCATGTCGGGCGGCCAGTTCAACATCCCCATCGTCTTCCGCGGCCCCAACGGCGCCGCCCACATGCTGGCCGCCCAGCACTCCCAAAGCTTCGAGTCGTTTTATGCCCAGGTGCCCGGACTCAAGGTGGTCACCTACTCCACGCCGCGCGACGCCAAGGGCCTGCTCAAGTCGGCCATTCGCGACGACAACCCCGTTATCTTCCTCGAAAGCGAAATGACCTACGGCCAGAAGGGCGAGGTGCCCGAAGAGGAATATCTCATCCCGCTGGGCGTGGGCGACGTGAAGCGCAAGGGACGCGACGTAACGGTCATCGCCTGGAACAAGCAGGTGGGCACGGCGCTCAAGCTGGCCGAGCGGATTGCGGACGAGGGCGTCGACGCCGAGGTGATCGACCCCCGCACGCTCAAACCGCTCGACGAGGAATTGATATTCGAATCGGTGCGCAAAACGAACCGTTGCGTCATCATCGAAGAAAGCTTCCGTTACTGCGGCATGGGGGCCGAAATTTCCGACCGCATTCAACGCGCCTGTTTCGACGACCTCGACGCGCCGGTCGAGCGGGTGACGTCGCTGGAGATTCCGATGCCTTACGCGCAGAACCTTGAACATGCCGTCCTACCGAGCGTCGAGCGGGCCTGGGAGGCGGTGAAAAAGGTGTGTTACCTGTGAGGGTGGAGGCTGGAGGCTCCAGGTTTGGGATTGGAGATGGAGAGGGGGCTGCTTTGTTTGGAGTTCAAGCTTCAGCTTGATATTTCGATGAGGAACAACGGTTACTTTATCGCGGATATTCACTACTCGGAAGGAATGAAACGAGCGATGCCGACGATTATCGAGATGCCGAAAATGAGCGACACGATGGACACCGGCACACTGGTGGCCTGGCACAAAAACGAGGGGGATGCCATCGAATCGGGCGAAGTCATCGCCGAAGTCGAGACTGACAAGGCGACGATGGAACTGGAAGCCTACGAAAGCGGCGTCCTGCTTAAAATCCTGGCCCGTGAAGGCGAGGCGGTGCCCGTCGGCGACCCGCTGGCCATCGTCGGCGAGAACGCCGACGAAGACATCGGCGCCATGCTTAAGACGGCCGAGAGCAAGAAGGGCGCCGCGCCGGCGAAGGCCGTAAAACCCGCCGGCAAGGCCGTACCCGCGCCGCCGGCCGACAGGGCGGCCGCCCGGATCGAAGAGGCTTCGGCCGAACCCGCCGTCGCTCGCAGCGAGGCTCTCGCCCGCCCGCCTGCGGAGGCGCGACCCGCGACAGACAGGGAACTGCCGGCCCCGGCCACCGGAGTCGGTCCCAGACCGACCGTCGAGGCACCCCGTGACAGCCATCGGGTGGTCGCCAGTCCGTTGGCCGCCCGCCTGGCCCAGGAGGAGGGTCTTAACCTGGCGCTTATTAAGGGCAGCGGACCGGGTGGGCGCATCATCAAGCGCGACATCGAGCGCGCCCGGTCCGAAGGCCTCGCGGCCACCGCCCCCGTCGGCCTCATCCCGGCGGCACGCTACGAACCCAGGGCCGGCGCCGAGGCCGAAGCGGAATACGAGGACGTCCCCAACAGCCCGATGCGCAAAACGATCGCCGCGCGCCTGGCCGACAGCAAGTCGCACATCCCGCACTACTATGTCACCGTCGAGATCGACATGACGCAGGCGCTGGCGCTGCGCCGTCAACTCAACGCGCTCGAGGAGATCAAGATCAGCATCAACGACTTCGCGCTCAAAGCCGCGGCGCTCGCGCTCGAAAAGCACCCCCTGATGAACGCATCCTTCCAGGGAACTTACATCCGCGTATATCATCGCATCGACATCGGCGTCGCCGTGGCGATGGAGGACGGCCTGATCACACCGGTGATTCGCAACATCAACCGCAAGGGGCTGCGCGCGATTTCCGAGGAGGCGCGCGAACTGGCCGAACGCGCCCGTCGCAAACGCCTGCGCCCGGAGGAATTTACCGGCGGCACGTTCACCGTCAGTAATCTTGGGATGCTGGGGGTCAAACACTTCACCGCCGTCATCAATCCGCCCGAAGCCGGCATTCTGGCCATCGGCGCCGTGCGCGAGGTGCCGGTGGTCGAGGGGGGCGAGGTTCGGGTCGGCCAGCGGATGGACGCGACGCTCAGCAGCGATCACCGCGTCGTCGACGGCGCTCAATCGGCCCGTTTTCTCCAGGATTTCCGGTTTTACATGGAAAATCCGATGACGTTCGCGCTGTGAAGCGGGAGGCTGAAGGCTGGAGACTGAAGGCTGAAGGCGGGAAGCTTGTATAAAACTCAAGCTTCAGCCTGGAATCTCAATCCGGGTGGGTCCGGAACGCCCCGCACATCCATAACAACGTTTTCGGTGCTTCATCGTCCACGCGGAACGTGCTATGCTATGAAGGCCGGGCATTCCCGGCCGCCGTGCTGAATACGGAACACCCCGCCGGGCGACAGCCCCGCGTCCCGTTGCGAAAGTGCCGTCCCTTATGAACATGCAACCCGACGATGTCATCTTGCGCAAACCTCCTTGGTTGAAGGCGCGCCTTTCCTGCGGCGCGGGCACGCGGGCGGTGCGCGAGATCGTCGCCGGGCGGAACCTGCACACCGTCTGCGAGAGCGCCCATTGCCCCAACCAGGGGGAATGCTGGGGCCACGGAACCGCGACGTTCCTGATCAACGGCAACGTCTGCACGCGCCGTTGCACCTTCTGCGCCATCGGCGCCGGCCGTCCCGGGCCGCTCGACGCCGAAGAGCCGCGACGGGTGGCCCAGGCCGCCGCCGCGATGGGACTCGCGTTCGTCGTGGTCACGTCGGTCACGCGCGACGACCTGCCCGAGGGCGGCGCGGCGGCCTTCGCGGAGACGATCGGCGAGTTGCGCGACCGCATTCCCGGCGTGCGCGTCGAGGTGCTCATCCCCGATTTCCAAGGCCGGGCCGAGGCGCTCGACACGGTGTTCGCGGCGCGGCCCGACGTGCTCAACCACAACATCGAAACGGTGCCGCGCCTCTACCGGGCCATCCGGCCGCAGGCAAATTACGAGCGCTCGCTCGACGTTCTCCGGCGCGCCGCCGCCGCCGGCCTGGTCGCCAAAAGCGGGCTCATGCTGGGCCTTGGCGAAGCAGAGGGGGAGGTCGAGCAGGCGCTGCGCGACCTGCGCGCCAGCGGTTGCGAAGCGGTGACGATCGGCCAGTATCTGCGCCCCTCGAAGGAGCATCACCCGGTTGTCCGTTACGTGACGCCGGCGGAGTTCGACCGATGGGGCGAAGCGGCCCGGGCGATGGGATTCCGCGCCGCGCAGTCCGCCCCGCTCGTACGCAGTTCCTATCACGCCCACCTGAGCTACCAGCATCAAGGGGGTTCAGGGGCGGCGGAATCCGCCACGGCGTAAGGCGGTAACCGGCATTGCGACCGTTGTGGCGGGCTGGTTACGGGTCGATTACGATAACGGTAACGAAACGTTGACGGACCGGGAGGGGGCCATGGCAACGGCACGCGACATCATGAACCCGAACGTCCAGCGCATCCGGCGCGACGCCACCGCCGCCGAGGCCGTGGCGCAAATGAACGACTCGCGGGTCAGTTCGCTGATGGTTGAAAAGGCCAATCCGCGCGATACCTACGGCATCGTGACCATGGGCGATATCGTCACGCGGGTGGTCGCCAAAGGGTTGCCTCTCAGTCAGGTGCCCGTTCACGAAATCATGACCAAGCCGGTCATCGTCATAATGCCCGATCTGAGCGTCAAACATGTGGCTCGCCTCCTGGCCAATTGCCGGATCTCGCGCGCGCCGGTCTTCGACAATAACGAATTGGTCGGCATCATCACGATGCACGACATCCTGGCCGATGTGGCGTTGATCGATATGATGTAGAAAGACCAAGGCTCCCCGCGGCCGGCAGCCGAGCGGCGGTTTGTCCACATCCGCCGTCATCCGTTGGACGGATTGCCGGATAACAGAAATAGTGCTTCGGTCGGGAAAGGCCACGAATCCGCATGACACCCTTGTGGTTTTCGCTTTCCACCTTTTTCATTTCGGTCTTCGCCGGAGTTTTCGGCTCGCTGCTGGGATTGGGTGGGGGAATCATCATCATTCCGGCGTTGACGCTGATCTTCGATATCAATATTCGATATGCCATCGGGGCGTCGATCGTCTCCGTCATCGCCACCAGCAGCGGAGCGGCCGCGGCATATGTAAGGGAACGCATGACCAATTTGCGTGTGGCGATGCTGCTCGAGGTGGGCACCACCGCAGGAGCGATCACCGGCGCATACCTGGCCGGTCTCATCGATACCCGTTGGCTGTATATGATATTCGGCCTGATGATGGGTTATTCGGCCTGGGCGATGTTTCATGGGCGGCATCAGGATGAGGGGAGATCCGTTCCCCGCGACCCGCTGGCGGATCGGCTTCGCTTGCACGCCGTTTATTTCGACGAAGCATTGGGCCGCGAGATATCGTATCGCGTCGCCCACACCAAGGTGGGACTGGGGCTCATGTATCTGGCCGGAGTGGCCAGCGGCCTGCTGGGCATCGGTTCGGGAATCTTCAAAGTGCCGACAATGGACCTGGCGATGCGCCTGCCGTTGAAGGTTTCCTCGGCGACGAGCAATTTCATGATCGGGGTGACGGCAGCGGCCAGCGCCGGAGTTTATTTCGTCCGCGGCGACATCAATCCTTTCATCGCCGGTCCGGTCGCGCTGGGAGTGTTGATCGGGGCGACACTCGGCGCCCGCCTGCTGAGTCGCGCACAGAGCCGCGTGCTGCGCATCACGTTCATTTTGGTGTTGATTTGGGTGACCCTTGCAATGCTCCGCAAGGGTATTACCGGAGGCGGGGGGAAGTTGGGTGGTTGACACCCGATGGACGCGCCTTGCTCCCAAGCGGCGCGTTCGGCGCGATTGCCCGACGTTTGTTTCGCCGTTATCCGAGGTGAATATCGCGCCCAAACGGCATACGGCTCGGAAGGAAATCGGATGGATCCATCGTCTCAATTGGAGAATGGGCGCGTGCGACGGGTGGAACTGATGATCAGTGGCCTGCTGCGCACCGGCGTGCTGGCAAGCATGGCGGTGGCGCTGATCGGTCTGGGACTGAGTTTCACCCGCCACGGCGATTACCTGAAATCGCCGGCAACCATCGAAAAGTTGGTCGGTGCCGACGCCGTGTATCCGCACACGCCCGCCGACGTTTTCAAGGGGGTGGCGCAGCCACGCGGACCGGCGCTGGTCATGTTGGGGGTGTTCCTGCTGATCGCCACGCCCGTGGCGCGCGTCGCAGTCTCGATCCTGGCCTTCGTTTACCAGCGCGATTGGATTTTCGTCATCGTGACCACGGCCGTTCTGGCCCTGCTCATCGCCTCGTTTCTGCTCGGTGAAGCAGGCTTCTGATTTATTCGTGGCGTTCCGGACGATCCATCGGAAACGGGGCGCCGACCAACTGAACCGTCCGCTCAGTTGTAACGGCAGGTCAAGCGCCAGTAGGCATCGCGCGCCAGCACGAACCGCGGATTTTGAACCAGCGCCAGGCCGTAGACCTCGCGCGCTTTAAGGGGCAGGTCCAGTGACTCGAAGATCCGTCCCAGGTTGAAGAAGACTTGATGGAAACAGGCGTAGCGGCGCGCCTTGGCGGCCTTGCGCAGCCAGCGGCGCGCCTCGCGAAACCGGCGCATCTCGATCAGGTAGGCGCCGATGTCGCCGTAAGGGTCGCCCAGGCCGGGATCGGTGGCGATGGCCCGGCGGCAGAGGGCGATGGCCTTGCGCAGGTTGCCGCGCTGGCCATAGGCGGCTCCCAGGCAGGTGTAGGCCTCGGCGGTGGGGTAAAAACGCCAGCGAGGCGCGGAAGAGCCGCACGGCCAGCTTCTGGCGCCCGTTGATCTGCGCCCAGTAGGCGCGCTTTAGCAACTTGAGGGCTTTGTCCCGTGGATCCATATCGCCGGCCCGGCCGTTTTCGCCATCGACGTCCGATTCATCGATTTTACCCCAGCCGGCCGGCAGGTCAAGCGATACCCTGACCCGCGGCGGGACCGGGGGGCGCCGCCGCCAGCGCCTCGCGCGAATCCAGCCAGATGGTCACCGGCCCGTCGTTGACCAACGCGACATCCATCATGGCGCCGAATTCGCCGGTCTGGACTTCCAGACCCATGGCACGCAGAAGGGCGACGAATCGGTCCATCAGGGGACGGGCCGCTTCGGGAGGCGCGGCCCGCGTAAACGAAGGCCGCCGACCGCGGCGGCAGTCGGCGTGGAGGGTGAATTGCGACACGGCCAGGATCGCGCCGCCCACATCGAGGATCGAACGATTCATTCGTCCCTCGCCATCGGCCATGACTCGCAGATTGGCCACCTTGGCGGCCATCGCCTCGACGGCCGCCCCGCCGTCGGCCAGATCTTCCTCGCCCACTCCGACCAGCAGCAGATAACCCGGCCCAATCGCCGCGACCCGACGGCCGCCGACGCTTACCAAGGCCTCCCGAACGCGCTGTACAACGATCCGCATGATGTCCCTCCAATACGCGGTGTAACAAGTATTATAGCACCCGGCCAAACCCCGCGTTCCGGTTCTCGGCTGACCTTCGCGAGGCATAAAATCAGGGAAATCGGCCCGCTCGGCAGCGCGGCGCGCATCGGATATGGCGGAATAACACGCCGCCGTCCTCCATACGGGGCGAATTGTGTAATTAAACGCGTACACTCGAAGCGCGAACGCCACCGCCCCCAATAATACCGTAGGTCAGGCGTCGGCCGAAGCCCACGAGACGGTTCAGTTTCCCGCAACCGCAACCGATAAGTCCATCAAGGACTGGCCCTGTAATCCGGCAAGGTTGCCATATTTGAGCGCTCCCCTTGCTTCGCGCCCGACAGAAGACCGTCACCAAGGAGACTCAATCAATCATGCCAACGGCAACCGGCAGCAAATCGATGGAACTCGAGGGCAGTCTCGGGGCCTTCCAGTTGCCAGACATCCTGCGTTTCCTGGCCATGGGCCGGATGAGCGGCACCTTGACGCTCACGAGCGAGGGACGGACCGTCCAATTGTCCATCAAAGACGGTATGCTGGTCGGCTCGGCTTCGTCCGACCGCCAGTTGCGGTTGGGCGAGATGCTCGTTTATGAAGGGCGCCTCTCGCGCCGCCAGCTCGACGAAGTGCTCGACGGCCAGCAGGCCGGGGCGAGCCGGATGTTGGGCGAGATTCTGATCGAACGCCAACTGGTGCCGGCCGAACCGGTCAAGGCCACCTTGGAGCTTCAGGTCAAGGAAGAACTCTGGGAGTTGTTTGCCTGGACTGACGGCACGTTCAAGTTCGAGCACGGCCTGCCCGCCGCGTACAATCGCCCCCTCATTGCGCTCGAAATCGAGCCCCTGATCGAGGAGGGCATCCAGCGCAAGGAACAATGGCAGAAGCTGGCCAGCAGCCTGGGCGGCGAACATGAAGTCTTTCGCGTGCGCGGCGACGTCGCCACGCCGCCCGAAACGCGCCTGACGGCCAACGACTGGCGCGTGCTCTCGCTCATCAACGGCCGCCATACCGTTCGCATTCTGATTTACCTGACGGGCCTGGGCAAGTTCGAAACCCTGCGCGCCATCGACAAACTGCTCGGCATGCAGTTGGTCGAACCGGTCGACATCACCGAGGAGCGGCCCGTCCCGGCGGCGGGAGGCGCCCTGAAAATCATGCGCCGGGCCGGCGGCGACGCGCCTGAGCGAGAGCGGTCCGGCTCGGCCTCCGCCACCAGTCCGGCGACGCCCAGGACGAACGGTCGCGGCGACGGCCGTCGCCGCTCGATTCTGGGTTTCGGCCGCCGGGGAAGCGCGGTTCATGCCGGCGAACCGACGGGCGGCGCGGCGCCGGCGGCGCCACCCCCGCCCCCCCGCCAGGTGGGCCCCTTTTTCACCTGCGTCGGCCTGGCGTGCGCCGTGGTCAACCGCCTCATCGAGCGGCTGACGATGGAAGTTGAATTCCAGACCGCGGGCGGCGCCGCCGGCCTTTGCCGCACCTTGTGGAGCGAGATTGGCATGCGTTACCCGCGCGCCGACCTGATCGAAGCGGCGTCGGGCCGGCTCGATCCGGCGGCATTCGATAAATATATCCGGATGGCCGGCGGCCTGCAGCCTCACCTGACCGGCTGCGTTGAAGACAGCCTGGAAGCCTGCGCGAACATCGGCCGCCACCTATGCGGCCTGGCCCGCCAGCAACTGGGCGCCCGGGCCGACGGCGTCGTGAACGAAAGCCTGCGTCCTTACGTGGATAAAGTGGAGGTGCAGAATCCGCCCGACTTCTCGCCGGAGGCGTGGGTTCAGCAGTGGCACTGAGATGCGAGGACGGTCATGGGGTCGCGACACCGCCCTCGCCGGGTGATGAGCGCAAAGAAACGACAGAACGCCGGCCAGTTCGTGTTTTCGTGAATAAGTCCAAGCCTGATGGAGCACTCGCGATGCCTGGAGAATCGATCCTTTTTGTCGACGACAGCCTGGCCATACAGGATATCGCCCAGCGGACACTGCGTTCGGCCGGTTACAACGTCATCACCGCCAGCAACGGCGCGGCGGCCCTGACGTATCCCGAGATCGAAGATGTCGACCTGATCGTCATGGACAGCGATATGGCAGGGCTTTCGGGCGACGAGACCAACCGCTTGCTCAAGCAGCACGCGCACACACACCCCATTCCGGTCCTCGCCCTTATCCCCGAAGAACAGATATCGGAACGCGAAAGCATCTACCTGACGGGGGCCGCGGCCTATCTCCTCAAGCCCTTCGACGCCGCGTCGCTGACGCGCAAGGTCGCCCAGATCCTCGAACAACAGCAACTCGACGACATGGCGCGCCAATACCTGGCAGACACGGCCGACCGCTTGATGAAAGACCTGGCCGAGGGCCAGATTTCACAGGCCGTCGAGCGAAAAACCCAGATCATCGTCGAACGCTGCATCCAGAACATCACGACGCTGGTCGACCAGCGCGCGCGCGGCGAGGTCGAACAGAAAGTCACGGCGCTGGTGGCCGAAAAAGAGCAGGACCTGGTCAAGATGACCGTGCGCGAAGTCGCTCAGTCGATGGTCGAAAAACTGGCCGAGCGCAAGGTCGAGGAAGCCATGACCACCATCCTGAACGAACAGACCGAGCGGGTGGTGCGGCGCGCGAGCGACCAGATCGTGCCCAACCTGATCCGCGAGCGTGTCAAGGAAATGCTGGCCAACATCCTGCCGCGCGAGGTGGACACCAAACTCCAGAAGGCGGCCGAAAAAATGGTCGCCGAGATCAGCGGACAGATCGTCGGCACGGTCGAAACGGTGGCCAACAAAACCATCCCGCGCCTGTCGCGCGACCTGCTGCCCTCGAGCATCGAGACCCAGGCGCGCATCGCCATCGACCAGATGCTGCCGGTTCGCGTTCAGGAACTGGTCGCTCGCGAACTGATCGCCCAGATGAACGAAAACATCGAGCCGGTGATCCGACGCGCGACGGCTCGGATCCAGCGTTCGGCACTGGTGATGATCGGCATCCTGGGCGTGCCGGCCCTCATTTTCCTCGGCCTGATCGCCTACTCGATCTTTTTCCCCGGCCGATAGGCGGCCGTCCCCCCTCACGACAACAATCGCCCCTCGGTGGTGAGGGCCAACTGGGCGTGCTTGACCCCCTTGAGGCTGGCCAGCGCGTCGGCCAGGGCGCGCACCTGGCCGGCCTTTCCCCGCAAGACGATCACCTCCAGGCAGTTGTGATGGTCCAGGTGTATGTGAAGGGTCGAAGCGACCTGCTCGTTGAACTCGTGCTGGAGTTCGGTGATCTTGTCGGCCAGGGCGCGGGTGTGATGGTCGTAGACGAGCGTCATCGTGGCGGCCACGCGTTCACCCGGCCGGGTCCATTCATCCTGCACCAGCGCAGCGCGGATCAGGTCCCGAATGGCCTCGGAGCGATTCCGATAACCCTTTCGGGCGTTGCGGGCGTCGAAGGACTGCAACAGGTCGCGCGGCATCGTGACGGTGTAGCGTTCCAGGTCCGACATGGGCGATCCTTTCCACGGGAAGCTTCCACACCGGATATTATCCAAAGCGGCGGCAAACGACAGTATAAAAGCAGTCGGCCCTTGATCCTCATCAATAGAGTAGAATTCCAACCACAAAGACACAAAGACACCAAGGAATCAATAAGATAAAGTAAAAAGAATCGGCATCCCGAGAGTCACCCTCATTTGGGTATCATTACACCGCAAAATCCCTGGAGCGTAACACATGCATCTGATTTATCTTAACTTGGTGTCTTAGTGTCTTAGGGGGCGTCCAATAAGTCATGTTGACGGTTAACCCTAAAATCCTCAATACTTGGCGTGGCCAATGGCGGATTTGGCCGCCTGATCCCGTTCCCACTCGTCTCGCAGGAGATCCCGCCGATGCCCCGTACGCCTTATCCTTCCGAAGCGCGGCCATCATCGACAGCCAGAGCGCCAAGACCACGGAAAAAGGGGCCTTCGCGCGGTGAAGACGCTGGCAAGAAAGTTAAAGGACGCAAGCGACATCTTGTCGTCGATATCCTGGGAATGACGATCGGCGTGGTGGTGCACGGAGCCGACGTTCAGGATCGCGACGGGGCGCGTCCGTTGATCCGGAAGATCCGTTTCCAGTGCCCGCGCCTGCGAAAGGTTTGGGCCGACGGCGGCTACGCGGGCCAACTGGAAGCGTGGGTCACGCAGTTTACCGGTTGGAAACTGGAGATTGTGCGGCGGCGCGACGAGGCCGCGGGCTTCAACGTGCTGCCCAAACGCTGGATCGTCGAGCGCACCTTCGCCTGGCTCAGTCGCTACCGGCGGCTCGCCAAAGACTACGAATTCTTCGCCCAGACCGCTGAGAACATGATCTATCTGGCAATGATCAACCTGATGTTGCACCGACTTGCTCCCGAAGCGCGCAATGACAACTATCTCCCGCGAAACCAGGCGGCCGCGGCATGAAACCACTTTTTGGACACATTCTTACAAGCATCATGTCCAATCGACGATCACGCCATTATGCCATCGCCGTCGCCGCCGCCCTTATGCTGGCCGGCGCGGCGACGGCACCGCCCGCCCTCACCGTAAGAATCGATCCATCGGGCGACGTTCCGCGCCTGCTCGTGAACGAGCAGCCCGTGCGCGCCCGGATGTTCTGGGGCGGGCCGGGCGGGGCAACCGTTCCGATCACGCCGCAGTGGCAGGAAGTGACGTTTGATTTTATCGCCAAGGGCAGTGCCGGCAACGGGACCATGCACTTCCGGTTCGGCAAATCGCCTGGCAACGTATTTCTCGACGACATTCACGTGGTCGACCTCGACACCGGAACCTCCCTGATTCCCGTCTGCAATTTCGAAAACGGTTACCCCGACTTTACGCGCGACTGGACGTGGTGGCCGACCGACGCGACCAACACGGTTGGCGAGATCGTCGTTCAGCGGGGCGCCGGGCACGGGGGAACGTCGGCAATGCAGGTCCACCTGACGGCGCCACCCGACGGCAACTGGCCCGATTTTCACGTCCATCACCTGCAGAACCTGTCGATTGCCAAGGGCCATCACTATCGAGCTGCTTTCTGGGTCCGCGCGGATACGGCTCGGGATCTGGTAGTGGCGTTCTATCAGCCCGGCGCGACCTTCACCTTCCTGGGCGGGCCGCCGGATCCGTTCGCCTCGCAAATCGCCCTGGCGGCCGGGGCCGGCGTCGACATCGTGAGCTTCAGCATGAGCCTGCCCTGGCCGCAGCCGGGCCAGCCGGAGGACTGGTCGGCGGTCGACGCGGCCTGCGAGACGGTCCTGCAAGTCAATCCGAACGCGCTGCTGCTCCCGCGCATCGGCATGACGCCGCCCGCCTGGTGGAGCGATGCGCACCCCGACGACGGCATGCAGCGGGAAGACGGCCACCGCGGCTCGATGGTGGTCGCCTCGCCGCAATATCGCCAGGACGCGGCGGAGCGGCTTGCCGCGCTCGTGACTCACCTGGAGGCGACATACGGCGACCACATCGCCGGTTATCATCCGTCGGGCCAGAACACCGGCGAATGGTTTTACCAGGATACGTGGAACAGGCTCCTGAACGGCTACGCCCCGGCCGACCTCGTGGCCTGGCGGCTGTGGCTCGCGGGTCGGTATGCCGACGACGCGGCGCTCCAGAGCGCGTGGGGCGATCTCGCGGCGACACGGGCCGCCGCCGCCGTGCCGACACCCGCGGCGCACCATGCCGCTCCGGCGGGTGTCTTCCGCGATCCGGCGACCGAACGGCCCCTCATCGACTGGGCCGAGTTTCAGCAGGAGGCGATGGCCGACTGCGTCACGACGCTGGCCCACGCCGTGCGCGAGGCCTCGCAGGGGCGGAAACTGGTGATGTTTTTTTACGGCTACATATTCGAATTCGCGGCGGTCTGGCAGAACGACCCGGCCACGTCGGGCCATTATGCCTTGAGGCGCGTGCTCGATTGCCCCGACATCGACGTGCTCTGCTCGCCCATTTCTTATTACGACCGCGGGCTGGGCCAGGGCGCGCCCTCGATGACGGCGGCCGAAAGCGTCACGCTGGCGGGCAAAATGTGGCTCAACGAAGACGACACGCATACCTACTTGGCCACCGGCACGCCGCCCGGGTCGGCCGACCACGTGACGACGCTGGAGGAATCCAACGCCGAGTTGACGCGCAACGTGGCCCAGGAGGCGCTGCGCAACTTCGCCACCTGGTGGATGGACCTGGGGCGGACGGGCTGGTTCAACGATCCCGGCATGTGGGCGCAGATGAAACGCCTGGCGGCCCTCGACGATCCGTTACTGCGCAACCCAACC
>JAMCWS010000405.1:4143-21101 GCA_023480605.1 bacterium | reverse complement strand
GCGTATCGTTCAGAAACCGCCGAAAACAATCGTTGCGACGAACTGGCCGTCACTGCCCGCCGCCGACTCACAAAAATGAAAAAATGATGGCGGCGCAACCCGGTGGCGCCTTACGCCTCGCGTCTCGCCCGCCCACGTTCCGCAAACGCGCTCTCATAAACCGCCGCGTTCGAAAACGCCCCCTCGCAATCGACCACGCCGCGCAAAATTTAGTTGTTGATGGCGGGGGGGGGAATCGCCTATAAGCTTGGGATGACCCGCCCGCGGCGACCCCGAGCACTCGGCGCGTCGCTGCCCGCACGGCCCATCCAGGCCGGGCCGCCTCGCGGAGAGGTGTCCGAGTGGTCGATGGAGCTCGCCTCGAAAGCGAGTGAGGGCATTGCGTCCCTCCGTGGGTTCGAATCCCACCCTCTCCGCCATCCCATATCTGGTTTCTGAACGATACGCCCCCCGGCGGCCGTCGCACCCGCAAGCGCATCGGTCGCTCCAAACAAGCCGCCCGGCTTGCCCTCATAAAAAACGAATACCAGCTTTCCTTCGATCGCCCCGAAAAAAACCTTGAAGCTACACGTCTTTGCCGGTTGCGGCATTGCCGAGGTGTTCATCGACGACGGCCAGGTCATGACCGCCGTTGTCGCGCGGGTCAAGGCGGCGATACCCGGCACCGACGTGTTTAATAGTGAGCTAATCCCCCGGCTAAGCCGGGGGCGTCCGACATCAAGTTCCACTGGTTCGGTAGTGAACAATGCTTGAGCAAAGCGAAAGCCTCCTTAGGATGACGGTGGGTGACCCTGATCATCAAAAGGAGGCAACTCGTGCACGATTTCAAGAGGCTAGCACACGCAGTTTGGGACTGCAAATACCACGTGGTGTGGTGCCCGAAGTATCGTTTCCAGATCCTGAAGGGAGATGTGGGCGAGAGCATGCGGGAGATCATCCGCGAGCCGTGTCGCCAAAAGGAGATCGAGATTCTGGAAGTCAATGTGCAGGTGGTCCACATCCACATGGTGGTTTCGATCCCGCCAAAGTATTCGGTGTCGTATGTGGTGGGCTTTCTGAAAGGCAAGAGCGCGGTGGCGATCTTCGAGCAGTTTGGCCAACTGAGAAAGCGGTACTGGGGACGCCACTTCTGGGCGCGTGGATACTGCGTGGGCACAGTGGGGCTGAACGAGCAGATGATCCGCAAATACGTGAAGTGGCAGATAAAGAAGGACCAGGACATGGAACAACTCAACCTTTTCGAAAAGGAACACTAACAGACCCTTTCAGGGTTACACCACCATGCCACCGCTTCTGGCGGTGGTAGTTGACTCCGTTCGATCTCGTTCAGGATGATCTGGTCGCTGGTGCGATCGTAGAGTTTGGTCGTGCGCGGGGACTCGTGGGCGGCGATCGCCTGGGCGTGCTCCAGCGTGCCGTCGGCCTCCAGGTAAGCGGTGATGCCGGTGGCGCGGGAGGTGTGGCAGCCCCGGTCGGTGAGGCCGGCGTCCCTCACCCGGCGCTTGATCATGCCAGACACGTGGAAACGGCTCATTGGCGTCTTGGTAAGTCGCGCCCAGTGGCGCCGGCTGAAAAGCCCCGCGCCCGTCAGGCGGCAAAGTCGCTCTCGCGGAGAAGGGCATTGTCGTAATCCGTCGCGCGACGCACCACAACCTCTTCGCCGCCGAATTGATAGCGTATCTGATCCTTCGGCCCCAGGTGGGGCCGGATGAAATCCTTGACTGCGTCCGTGCCGAATCGCGCGGTGACCAGGACTTTTCCATTGCCATAGGTGAAAGCGGCCGCTTCGCCCGAACCATCGCGCCGCCAGTCGCGAGGCGCCAGGTGATCAAGGGAGAGGCAATCGGCCCCGGCGGCGACGCATTCCATGGCGGCCGCCTGCGTGGCCTCGCTGATAAGTTCGCCGGTGAGGATGATCAACTCCGCGTCTTTCAGGTGTTCCTTGCCGACCCGATGATCGAAAACCAGGACGCCGTCGATGGGACAGAACGGTATACGTTCCGGAGTATAGGCATAGTTCGTCGGATAACCGGCGGAAGCATCGATCTCGCGGACGCGGTCGGCGATCTCTTTGATGAAGCCGGCCATAAAACCAGTGCCGTGGAGCGACAGGGCCTGTGGCGAGGACGCGCCATGGGTCAGGATGGGCCAAAGATCGAGCCACGCCAGGTGCCGGGCCTCAGGCTGCGGACCTCCGGGGCCGTAAAGCGTCTGGAAAAGCGAGCCCTGGGTGGGACGCGCCCAGCAGGAATCGGGGAACCGGACAATAGCGATGCGCGGCCGGATGTCCCGGAAGGTGTAAGAACGCGGATGATGCGGCACATAATGCGTGGCGAACCAGCGATGTATTTTGCCGTAGGCATTGAGCGAGTATCGCCGTTCGAATACCCATTCATTCTGATCGACCGCCCGGTGGGGAACCTTGTATTGCGCCATGATCTGCCGTTCATGGTCGGTCAGCTTGGACAGGAAGATCAGGTTGTGGACCCCCTCGGTGTAGGCGGCGTCGGCACCCAGCCAGTAGGCCAGCAACAGGCTGGAGCGATATTCTTCGACGCTGAACCCCGGGGCAAACGGGGCGATCTGCCCCCAGAACGACCCGGGACCCCATAAATCATGCACGATCCACAACGGAGTCTGATATTGCCGCGCGGCCCCCGCGCAGATCGCGAAATAAACCGACGGATAACTGAACGAACAAAATTTGGGCGCGGGGATCATACCGGCGCGTGCATAAAGGTGCGCCAGGATCGGGAAAACCAGTTCGCCGACGGTCGCCCCGCCATGGTCGCCATAGCGCCCGACGATCCGTTGCACCGAGGCAAAAAGCCGATCGTACGCCGTGGGCAAGTCGACTCCGGCCACATCGGCCAGATAAGCGCCGGGGCCGCCGACGGCTCCCCCGGGACCGCAATCGCGGTGATGCACCTGGCGGTGCGACACCTCGTCGAGGATGATCCCTTTGAAATGCGCCCCCCGGCCAGCATACGTAAGCTGCTCGTCGGAATACTCGGCACGGCCCGTGCCCTTGACCCACGGGCCATAAATATCGCCGTAGGTGTTGTTGTAGAGATAGTTCATCCCGTGGCGCTCGCACATGTCGGCAATCCGGCGGCAGGCCTCTTTCTTGGCCGGGCAGAGCGAGTCGTAAAAAAGCGTGAATTCCGCGCCCAGTTCCTTGAGCGACCGGATCCAGATCGACTCGTCATACGTCTCGCCGAGAAAGCGCCCGTAAATCGTTGTCCACCACCCGTCGCCCGGCAAGACACTTTCGACGCCGATACGGAAACCGGGATTAGGCCCCCCGCCGCCCGGCGCGCCGGGCATGGTCGTCCGCCCGCCGGGCTTGGGTTGCGCCGGGGCGGTCGAATCGGCGTCGACGGCGGCCAGGGCGCGCATCGGGGCACCCCCCGCCGCCATCGCGGTCGCTCGGATTTGATGACTGAGGATGGCCGACGCCGAGATCGCGGCGCCCGACGCCGTTAGGAATTCGCGTCGATCCATGATGTCGCCTCCCCTAATGGTTTGGGGCCGCAATCCCCATTCCGCCAATCAAAATCGCTTGATCCATCCGATCTTTGAAGGGATCATCTTGCCATGCGTAACCAAAGTCAAGGGATTGGGCCACGGATTCGGATCGAGTGCCAGGCAAGGGACGACCCCAAACAGGAACCATGGAAGTTTCCCCCGCGGGCCGCTCAATCCCGAAGGCAACTCTTCCCGAGAATGTCCAGCAAGCACTGTGGACGGGTGACATTCTTATAGCTGCAGTGGAAATCCGGCCGTGGGCCATGGCGGCGTGCGTTGAGCCGTCTTTGCGTGATGCATGCAAAAACGGCTAATTATGCTCCCCAGGCACGTGGGGATGAACCGTCATCCAGGCGGTTGATGGTTTGGACATATCCGTGCTCCCCACGCACGTGGAGATGAACCGTGGTTCATGGACAGTGAGCGGATCGCCAAGGGGAGCGCCACGCTCAAGGCCGACGACCTGTGGCCCGATTCCCCTCTGCCGGGCCCGTGCGATTCCTTCACGATCAAGCCCGGCGACCGCTTGGTGCGCGACCTGAAGCTGGCAAAGGGCGTCGTCGTCAGCGGCCGCGCGATCGACATCACCACCAGCCGCCCCATCGCGGGGATGCGGTTCGACCGCTACCTGCCCATCGATGGATCGAATTACCTCGACGCCCAATCGATTACCTGCGACGTCCAGGGCCGCTACCACTTCGCCGTCCCTCCCGGCAGCCGCGACTCGGTCCAGTGGCAGCGATCCGAAAGCGGCGATTTCATCATCGACCAGCAGTGGCCTCAGTAGAATAACTATCAACCGGTGCGCGACCTGGTCGCCGACGCCGACAAGGCGGGCCTGGACCTGAAAGTCAAACTCTGGGCCGTCGCGACCATGGACGGCCAGGTCGCCGGACCCGTGGCCGCGCCTGCTGCTAAGAATCAGTCGACATATAGATTGTCGCGGTCGACCACCTTCTTGCCGGAAGGCAGGTCAAGCTTTATGACCTGCTTGCTGCCGCGTATAAAATTGCCGGTCACGGCCACGGCACCGGCGGGGGCATCCTTTGTGTCAGCCAGATGCACAGCCCATTGCCCTTTGAGAGAAAAGACATTGTCATTGATCCGGGCAAAACGTGGCGAACGAATATCCAGGACGGAGTTGCCCCTGCCAAGCATCACCTGGTTTCCCGTGAAGACCAACTCTGCTTTTTCTGCTAAGAGCGCGCTCTTCAGGTCCGCCGCATCGTGGAACGTGTTCCCCGTGACCTGCAACGATGCCCCGGGTTCGGCCACGAGAAAATGCTTTCCCCGCCCGCCGCCAAAAACCGAGTCCTCGACCTTGATCCGGCCCTGGCGCACCCGTAGGTAGGCGTTCTCCGCCCCGCCATTGGTGATACGGCAGCCCTTGAAGCAGATCCCACGAGATGGATCGGTCCTGTTAATCCGGATCAAGTCATAGGGCGCCGGATCGACCAGAACGTGCCAGCCGTGGATCATGGAATCTTCGAACCAAATCAGGCGCGGGTGGTTTTCGTGCTCAACGCTGCCGATCTCGATCCCGATATACTGGGGGAAGATGACGTAAATACTCCGGAACCACAAGTTGTTACAAGGGTCGCCTGCCTCGGAACGGATGGTGATGGTCGCTTCCTTGTTGGCGGGAGAGCCGCAGTTGCTGAGATGGAGATTGTCGAACACGCACTCCATCACCTGCTGCTCGAGGAAGAGCGCCGCCCCGTCCGCACAATTGTTTATCCATAGGTCGCGGAAAGCGGATTCGGTGAGCCAGCTCAGGAATATTCCCTTGCCTTGGCCGTCTCCCTGGATGGCGAGATGCCGGATCAGCACGCCCCAGAGTCGGGGGCGCCCCGTGCCCCGACCCTCCATCCAGGCCTTGGCAATGCCTTTCGATTCCCAGCCAGGTACCTTCTCAAAATGAGCCGGCGGCTCCCGAAAACTCGCATAGTGCCGCTCAAGGGAGCGGCCATCATGATGAACCTTGAAGGCGAAGTCTCCTTTAGGCGGCTTGATTTCAGTGGCGCGGCCCTCGCCCACGATACTCACCGGCAGATTGACTTGAATGGGCTGGGAGAGGACGTATTTGCCGGCACGCAGCAGCACCTGGCCGCCCATCGTCTCCCTCAGCCGGTCAATGGCATCTTGGATGATCGTCGCATCATCGGTACCGGCTCTGCCGCGTTTGACTATCTGGCCACTTGCGTCGAGCGATTCGATCGTGTGTTGTGTGATGCGGATGATCATCGAGGAGACTCCGGCATTAGACTCCGCGGCGGCAGCGGGCAAAGCGGACAATGTTATCGATGCAAGCAATGACAGCACAAATAATACAGTCAGTTTTCGCACAATTTATATCCCCTTTTTCATATTGAGTTGACCCTCACCCCACTAAGCTCTGTACGACAATCCTATTTGGGATTTCCAATGAGTTAGGTTAAGACTAAGGTCGTTGATGATCCAGCTCTTTCCAGATCCCGTTGATGAGGTGCAGACCCATGGGAGGCTACGATCTGAGTGACGAGAAATGGGCGATACTGCAACCGCTTTTGCCCCCCGAACGATCGGGCCAGGCCGGCAATCCCTATCGTGGGCGGTTGCCGGCGCGAAATGCGAAGCCGCCGGAAAGATGCCTTGCCGATTAAAATCACTTGCATGTGGTTCTCCAGATTGGGATGATCGGCGCGTTTTATGAAGGACAAAATAGTTAGGTCCCGGAAAGGGGAAAAGGCGGATTTGCCGCACCCAGCGGTCTGTCCGTCTTGGTTCCCATTTGATGCTCAAACAGACCCAACGAGTTATTCGGGGGGCAATACTCTCATCACTTGACGGGATACAATTATGAACCGCAGGCATTTCTTAAGGCAACTTACCGCGCTGGCCACAATCGGTAGTTTGAGCGAGGTGGCGGTGCCATCGGTTTGGTCGCGCGCGAATGGCGCATTGCGGCCCAACGTGGTGATCATCTTGGCCGACGATCTCGGTTACGGCGACTTGGGCTGTTACGGCGCGACGAAAGTCAAGACGCCCAACATCGACCGACTGGCGCAAGAAGGCCGCCGTTTCACCGACGCGCACTCGCCTTGCGCCGTTTGCACCCCGACGCGTTACGGTCTAATGACCGGGCGCGAGTATTGGCGCAGAGGCAATAAACCATGGAGGAACGCATACCTGCTCGGCGAGGTCGCGTGGACCTTGCCTCGCTTGTTCAAGCAGGACGGCTACGCGACTGCCTGTATCGGAAAATGGCACCTGGGCTTCTGCGATCAGGAACCCGATTGGAACGGCGAACTAAAACCGGGGCCGCTCGAGGCCGGCTTCGATTATTACTTCGGCACCCCGCGTTCGCACAATGAGCCGCCGCAGGTACTTGTCGAGAACCATCGTGTGCTCAATCTTGATCCCGCCGATCCAATCACGGTAAAGCCGCCGCCAAAGGGGGTCATGTTTGGCACGCAAGTGGGCGGCGCGGCGGCACGGTTCAAACCGGACGAGTTGGCGGCGCGCAGTGCGCCCCGGGCGGTGCACTTCATCGAGGAGCACAAGGATGAGCCGTTTTTTCTCTATTACGCGACCAATAACGTCCACGGCCCGATCACGCCCAACCAACGCTTCCGGGGAATGAGTCAATGCGGCGTCTACGGCGATTTCATCTGTGAGCTGGATTGGATAGTCGGCGAGGTGCTGAACACGCTGGACCGGCTTGGACTGGCCGAAAATACGCTGGTCGTCATGTCCAGCGATAACGGCGGTGTGCTCCAAAGAGAAACCATCAAGGTCGGGCATTACAACAACGGCGACCTGCTGGGCCAAAAGACCGACGCCTGGGAGGGCGGCCACCGGGTGCCGTTCCTCGCGCGCTGGCCGAAGCGCATCGCGCCGGGGACGCGCTGCGACGAGATGCTCTCGCTTTCCGACATGATGGCCACGTGCGCGGCGCTGCGGGGGCGAACCGTCACGCGGGACGAGTGCCCGGACAGCTACAATGCCCTGCCGCTGATTCTGGGCGAGACGGGGGCCCGATCGCCGCGCCCGCACATGACGATCCAGGGCGTTTACGGCATGGGGCTCCGCGAGGGGCGCTGGTTCCTGATCCCAGGGCACGGCTCGATGGGTTTCTCGACCACGCCGGGTTGGTCATTCCCCAGACCGTTCGAGTTTGGCCGTGGCACCAGCGATTACACCGCGGACGGCAAGCTGAAAGATGACGCTCCGAAGGGACAGCTTTACGATCTCGAGACCGATCCGAACGAAACGACCAACGTTTACAACGATCATCCCGAAATCGTGGAACGGCTGACGGCCAAACTGGAGCAACTGACGAAGCAAGCGGATAAGTAAGGATATGCGCATCAAAAAACGCTCTAAATAATTAAAGCCTCGGTTTGATCATGTAGTTCCATTCGCCATGGAATTTGTGCGGGCAAAGCCGTAGCCGTGCCATGTCGTCATCGCTCACTTGGATGCCGGTTCCATAGTGGTTGGTATCCAGATGGGCTCTCATAATCAATCCGCCTTTGGTTGTTGTGCCGCCGATCAAACTGATAATTTCGGGAATTTCGGGGACGGGCACCTCATTTCGCCTGATCGATTACTCATATACCTCCCACGCCCGCCCGTCCACCGCGTCCGGGCCGAAGAGGGAGCCGCGGGCGAATTGGACCGTGGCGTTGTCGATCCAGAGGGCACACCAGTGGCCCTGGCCGTCGGATTGGAAATCGGTGCAGGCGGGGAGGCCTTTTACCGTCAGCGGCCGCCACACGGGATACGCCGGGGTGGAAAGAATCCCGCGGCCCTAGCCGTCTGACTCAACACCGAGCCGCCACAGCGCCAGCCAGGATCCGGCGTCGTCCGCCGCGATCCACGGCACGATCGATGCGCAGGTCGTCGGAACCGACTCGTCGGGACGGGCGTCGAGTAGGACCGGCGCCGCCGGGACGGCCGCGTCGAGCGCCCACACGGCCAACGCCACACCGAAGCCGATTGCCGCGCGCGGCGTCATCGCCACACCTCCCGCCTCCGGGGTTCGCCGCCGAGGATGTCGTCCGCTGGTCTTGAGCGTAGGGAAACGGGGCGGGGGGTGTCAATGGAAAATAACCTGGTAATTATCAGCTTTGATCCTTCACCTTGGGGAGCCCCGTTAGGGCTCGAACCAGGATATGGTTCGATTTCCGTGAGTTCCCTTCGGTCACCCACGGCCATTCATGGGTGGCCCCTTCGGGGCCTTGCCGCAAGAGCCATCGAACAACTCCGTCCGAACCATCCTTGACGGCGAAAGATCAAGGGCATCAACCGAGAGGCTGCGCGGGGAACCTCTGCCATGCTGCCAAGAGCGTGTCGCGCCGGAGGCAAACGGGCTACTTTTCCGCCTTGCCGAGCTGGGCGGCGGCTTGGGCCGCGCGCGCGTGGACCTTGGCCGCGCCGATGAAACCCTGGAACAGCGGGTGAGGGGAGAGGGGGCGGGATTTGAACTCGGGGTGGAACTGGCAGCCGATGAACCACGGGTGATCGGGCAGTTCGAGCATTTCAACGAGGCGGTTGTCAAGCGACGTGCCGGCCAGCACGAGGCCCTGTTCCTCGAACAGCGGGCGATATTTGTTGTTCACCTCGTAGCGGTGGCGGTGGCGCTCGCTAACCTGGGGGGCGCCGTAGGCGGCGGCGGCCTTCGTGCCCTCCTGCAGGCGGCAGGTGTAGGCGCCCAGGCGCATCGTGCCGCCCATGTTGGTGATCGTCTTCTGAGTGGCGAGGAGGTCGACGACGGGGTGGGGCGTTTCTTCGTTGAATTCGCGGCTATGGGCGCCATCGAGGCCGCAGACGTTGCGGGCGAACTCGATGAGGGCCACCTGCATCCCCAGGCAGATGCCGAAGAAAGGGATTTTGCGCGTGCGGGCGAATTGCGCCGCCAGGATCTTGCCCTCGATGCCGCGCTGGCCGAATCCGCCCGGGATCAGGATGCCGGCCAGGCCGGCGAGGCGCTCGTCAGCCGTCTCCGGCGTGATCGTCTCGGAGTCGATCCGCTGGATCTTGAGGTGGACGTCGTTGCCGATGGCGCCGTGACGGAGAGCCTCGTAGATGCTCTTATAGGCGTCCTGAAGCTCGATGTATTTGCCGACGACGCCGATGGTCAGGTCCTCGTGGATCGAGGTGATCCGGTCGACCAGCGCGCGCCAGGCGTCGACGGCGGGCGCGCGGCGATCGAGGCCGAGTTTTTTGATGATCGCCCGGTCGACGCCCTGCTCGGAGAACTGGAGCGGGATCTTGTAAATGTCGTCGACGTCGCGGGCTTCGAAGACCATGTTCGGCGAGACGTTGCAGAAAAGGGCGATTTTCTGGCGGTTGCCTTCGCTGACCGGGTGTTCGGTGCGGCACATGAGGATGTCGGGCTGAATGCCGATCTCGCGCAGGGCGCGCACGCTGTGCTGGCTGGGCTTGGTTTTGAGCTCGCCGGCGGCGGCGAGGTAGGGGATGAGGGTCAGGTGGATGAAGAGGCAGTGCTCGCGGCCGACTTCGTAGGGGAACTGGCGGATGGCCTCGAGGAAGGGCTGGGACTCGATGTCGCCCACCGTGCCGCCGATTTCGCAGATGATGACGTCATAGGTATCCTGGTCGGCCAGGCGCAGGATGCTGCCCTTGATTTCGTCGGTGATGTGGGGGATGACCTGGACGGTGGAGCCGAGGTAGTCGCCGCGGCGTTCCTTGCTGATGACCGAATAATAGATCTGGCCGGTGGTGATGTTGTTGAGGCGGCCCATGGTTTCGCCCGTGAAGCGCTCGTAGTGGCCCAGGTCGAGGTCGGTTTCGGCGCCGTCGTCGGTGACGAAGACCTCGCCGTGCTGGAAGGGGCTCATCGTGCCCGGATCGACGTTGAGGTAGGGGTCGATCTTGAGCAGCGAGACGTGAAAGCCGTGCATTTTGAGGAGCGCGCCGATCGAGGCCGCGGAAATCCCTTTGCCCAGCGAACTGACGACACCCCCGGTGATGAAAATGAACTTGGTCATGGGACAGGTCTCCTCGTCGATGATTATTCAATCCTTTTTTTGATGGCGGGCAAGGTCTTGATTCGAAGTCCGGGGATGTGGTTGGAATGGTTACGGTTAAGGGTGGCGATAGGCAGTTCCAGTTCAAGCGCCGTTGCGGCAATCATGACATCCCTCAAATCTTGCATCCGATTTATTTTTTTCAATGCTTGCGCAATGATACTGGTTCGCGCCGCCATTGCCATCGTAAATGGCTGGATCGGGAAAGGACGCAACACGGCCAACGCCTGGTTTTCGGCCTTGGGATGCCGAGCCCCGTAGAATAATTCAGCCGCGATAATGCCACAGGTTTCCACATCACATTCACTCACCAAACGGTAGAGGTGGGTCCGGGTCTTGACCGTGGCGCGCAGATGCTCAATAAAGAGAGAGGTGTCGGCTAGAATGCGTCGACCGACCATGGTTGTTTTCCTCCCTTTTCAATCTGCGCCGCAAGACGTTTGGCCACCGGTACGGCCGCCAGGGATGCCAACTGCTCGTGTCTGGAGGGGGGGACGATTGTTTCCACGCTGATGCGGACCGTGGCGTGTTCAGGAATGCCTTTCACCGGCTTGATCGGTTTAAAGGTTCCTTTTTCGAAAATGGCCGTCGTTTGATGAACCATTTCACACCTCCCGTTGACGTCTCATCCATTAACCCAGCAACTTATGATTCATATTCTCAGAAATCCCTTCAGGATCGCTCGCGCAAAATCAACGCTTCGAGTTCTTCGGGAGTATCCACCCCGATCGAATCATGAGCCACGATGGCGACCTGGATGGCGACGCCGTGCTCCAGGAAGCGGAGTTGCTCCAGGCATTCGCGCCGCTCCAGGGGCGTCGGCGGCCAGGCGGCGTAGGCTTCAAGCACTTCCTGACGGTAGGCGTATAAGCCCATGTGTTTCAGTCCCCAGACGAATCCCGGCGCGGTGAACGCCGCCGGGTCGAGTCGCGCCGTCGTCGGGATAGGGGAGCGGGAGAAATAGAGCGCCTGCCCCCCCGGGGTCAGGACGACCTTGACGTTGTGGGGCGATTCGAAATCCTCGCGCCGGGTGAGGGAGACGGCGGCGGTGCTCACGCCGCATTCGGGATGGTCGATGAGGCCACGCGCCACGGCGTCGATGACCGAAGGTTCGATGCGGGGTTCGTCGCCCTGGATGTTGACGAGGATATCCCAGGTTTCGCCCGGGGCGAGGGAAGCGGCGATCCGGTCGCTGCCCGAGGGGCAATCGCGCGGCGTCATCCGGGCCTCGAAACCTGCCGCCTCCACCGCCCGCGCGATCCGGTCATCGTCGGTGGCCACCCAGACGCGGTCCAGCAACCGGGCGGCGGCCGCGCGGCGGCAGACGTGCACGACCAGCGGCGTTTCCTCGAGGAGAGCGAGCGCCTTGCCCGGGAACCGGGTCGATGCGTAGCGGGCGGGGATGACACCGGCGATTGTTGGTTTCATAGATATTATCTCAGCATCTATTGTTTGAAAAAGGCCATTCCAGGGCCAAGATGCTTCTGTGGCCGCTCAACGAAACCATACTTGCTGTACCAAGGTTCCAAACCACGGGCGGAAAACAGACCGATGTAGGCCGTGGGGGCTGCGGATTTGTGGATGAAATTCATTAAGGCATCCATGATAAGCTTGCCGCAACCTTGGCGCTGGAACTGTGGCCTAACAATCACATCTTGAATGTAGAAAACCAGCGCTCCGTCTCCAACAACCCGTCCACTCCCGATACACGAGCCGTTGTGCTCAATGCAGGCCGCGAAGAGCGTATTGCGCAGAGCACGTTCCGTTGACTCCGCAGTTGGAACAAACCAGCCGACGGCTTTCCGCAACTCAAGAAACTCACTGACAGTCGGCTTACGGTGAGAAATCCGGATCGGTTCCATGGATGCACCTCAGTTTTACGTGGCTCGGGACAGACGCTGATTGACGGCGCGCCAGAAATCAGAAATGGTTTGCGCATCTCCATCAAAAAAATCTTCAAAAAAGCCGGGCTTGTTCATCATCGGAGGATAGTCGTAACGCTCACCTTCCTCGCCAACCTCGGTCACCCAATCGCTGGGTTCCTGCGAATCGACCACCTCGAAAAGATCGGCGGCATAAAGGTAAGGCTTGCCGGAATCATCGAGGATGCGGTAATCATTGGCCTCAATGCCAATCACGAAATATTGCTGACCGGGCTGAAGCGAAGTAAGGTCCGCCCTGCTGTTGTTTCAGCCGCACGATCATGGTTCGCTGACCTCCTTTTGCTTCAATTCGAATCGGCCCATTCTGGGATGCTCATACCAGTGGATTTCATAGATCCGCCCCTCCAACTCAAACGGAAGACTGTTCTTCTTCATCCATTTCGAGGCGATGCCGCCATACAGATTCATGAGACGAGTCACTTCGCGAATGTGCCGGCCCTTGGCGATCGTCCGCGATTGGGCGATCATGTCAGCGGTCAGGCGTTCCGGAATGGCTCCTTCCTCCCGTTCATAATGTCCTGGCTGACGATGCCTTCCATGCCGCTTCCGGCGGAAGCGGCCTACTCAATCGATCACCTTGTTGAGCGGGTACTCGATGATCCCGCGGGCGCCGGCGCGGCGCAGTTCGGGGATCATTTTTTTGACCGCGCTTTCCGCGGCGATGATTTCCACCGCCACCCAGTCGGGATCGGCCAGGTGCGAGATCGTCGGCGAGGTGAGGGCCGGCAGAATCCGCGTGACGGCCTCCAGCACGGCCTTCGGCACGTTCATTTTGAGGCCCACCTTGCCTTCGGCCGCGATGGCCGCCTGGAGGAGCAGAGCAATCGACTCGATTTTCTCCCGCTTGGCGGGGTCGGCCCAAGCCTGGCGGTTGGCGATGAGGCGCGTCGAGCTCTCCAGGATCGTCTCGACGATCCGCAAGTGATTGGCCCGCAACGAACTGCCCGTCTCGGTCACCTCGACGATGGCGTCGACGAATTCGGGCGCCTTGATTTCGGTGGCGCCCCAACTGAATTCCACCTCGGCTTTCACGCCGTGGCGCGCCAGCCAGTCCCGAGTCAGTTCGACCGCTTCCGTGGCGATCCGTTTGCCTTCCAGATCCTTGACCGAGTAGATCGAGCTGGCCTCGGGCACCGCCAACACCCAACGCACGGGCCGCATGGATGCCTTGGAATACACGAGTTCGGCGACCTCGACGACATCGGCGCGGGTTTCGCGGATCCAGTCCAACCCGGTTAAGCCGGCATCGAAAAAGCCTTTTTCGACGTAATGGGCCATCTCTTGGGCGCGGATGAGGATCGCGGTGATCTCCGGGTCGTCCGAGGTCACGTGATACGAACGGCCCTCGATGCTGAAATCGAAGCCGGCCCGCCGGAACAGCGCCAGCGTCGCTTCCTGCAAACTGCCCTTGGGCAATCCCAATTTGATCGTACCGGTCATGGTTTTCCTTTCAAGCTTGGGCATCTCGCGCGCTTACGGCGCCGGCGTTGGGGCCGGCGCCGCGCCCGCCGGCGCCGTCGGTGTTGGCGACGAGGTTGGCGACGGGGTTAATAAGGGCGGAATCGCGGCGGCGCTGCCGGCGGCGATCTGCCCGATGATTTTCACCGGAGTTCCGCGGGGGACAAGACTGAACACTTCAACCACATCGTCTCGCTTCATCCCCACGCAACCATTCGAGCCATAGGTGCCGACCGTCTTGGGGTCGATGGCTTCGTGGATGCCCAGGTTGGTGCCGACAAAACCCATCCAGCGGCAACCCAATTCGTTGCCCGGCGCATCGGGGCCAAAAGCCTGGCCAGTCTGCGGATTGCGCCAGGGGGGCGAAACAACCTTGTTTTCAATCGTATAGTCGCCCACCGGCGTCAGGTAATCGAATTTGCCGGTCCGCACGGGATATTTCTTGAAAAACTTCCCGTGGTCCAGGAGGGTCAGCGTGTTATCCGTTTTATTCACAAGGATCGACAATTCCAACGCGGGAATCTTGAGCCGCCGGCCGATCGTCAGCCGCTTGGGGTCGTCGATGTGGTTGATCGCCATCAACAGGTCTGGGGCGATCTTGTAGCGCTTGCGAAGCCGATCCAGGGTGTCGCCTTTGACGATCACGTGAATCTGGTCGTCGCCTTGCGGCTGCGGCCACATGAGCAAGCGCATATTCAGATCGCCCAGGAGGCGCTCAACGTCGTCGCGTCCCGAGGTGTTCTCGGACAGCGCCGAATAGAGGGCGTTCAACCGGTTGCGCGCCTCGATGACCTTGCCGGCGGCCATTTCCAGGCGGGCCATGCCCACGGAGGCTTCGGCCCGGCCCGCCGTGCCCGCGGGTTGGGCGAGCAGAGCCTCGAAATGAACCTGGGCCTCGCCGGCCTGGTTGCTTTCGAGGGCGGCGCGCCCCAGGGCCAGATGCGCCCGGGCCCACGCTTCCTGGCCGGGCCGGACCCAGGGCTTGTCGGGATTAAGAAGTTGGCGAGCCAGGTTGGCGGCGGCGGTGGCGTCGCCCAGGGCGTCCAGCGCCCGCAACCGGAGCGCCAAGGCTTGGGGCGCCCAGGCACTGCCGCGCCGGGCCATTTCTAGTCGCGGGGCGAGCAGACGTTCGGCTTCCTGGGGTTGGTTCTGTGCCAGGTAATTATCGGCCAGCGTCAGTTCCTGCCGGACGGCGTGGCGCTGCCACAAGAGATAGCCGTAGGTGCCGCCGGCCACCACCACGGCGAGCAGCAGCACCACCAGAATGCCAAGTAGCGTGGATTTGATGGATGCCATCGTTGTTCCTTCCCCGCACGCCTTCGGGCCATTCGCGCCGATCCCGGCGTCGTGGACGGCCGCCCGCGCCGGGTCGCGGCCGTTTCTAAAAAAAAATCCGTCGCAAGCCCTCGACGGGCTTGCCACGGGATTCCACCTTAACCGGTCGGCGTCCGATTTGTCAAGTGCGGCGACGATGGCGGCGACGGCCGGTCGGCCCGTTATTTCACGCACCGTCCGCTGGTTTTCGCCATCAGCCATCACCTCCTCATTGGAAGGGTAACATCTGGAAATTCAAGCCTCAACGCGCCGGATTCCCCAATCGATTCAGGACTTCGTTAAATGGTAATTTAACGAAGTGGCGATTTTATGTAAAAAAAGCGCCCCGAAAGGGCGTTCGGCGGTTTGCCAAGCCGATGCGTCCGGAACGATCCCGCGCCCGATGGCCACTGTCGCACCCAAAAAAATCCGCCCCGGCGGCGTATTCCGTCGGGGCGGCTTCGGTTTTGTCAGGGGGCGCAAGCCCGGCCCGACTCAGTAACGCTCCAGCTTGCGTTGCAGTTTCAACATGCGGCGGCGCTGTTTGCGCCGCGCCGCTTCCATTTTCCGTTTCCGTTTCACGCTGGGCTTTTCATAATATTCGCGCTTGCGCACTTCAGCCAGGATGCCCACCTTCTGGCATTCTTTCTTAAAACGACGGAGGGCTTTGTCGATCGGTTCATGATCTTCGACGATCACGAGGCTCAATGCATTCACCCCCTCCCGGTCCGTTTTGGCATCATCCGGATTGTGCGAGGCGAACCCCAACTCCCGCGCCGGGCGCCCGCCTCACGAAACCATGATCTTAACCACCGGCGGCCGGCTTGTCAATGCTCAACACGATCGCGGTACATGATCGCGGTTTTCATCTTCATGCCAGACGGTTATCTTCGTAAGGACGCCTCCGTACGGGCAGACCGTTTCAATCGTCCACCGTCTCAGGCTTCTACGCAAGGATTGCATCGGAAGTCCATCGCAATCAGTATTGCGGATCTTTTCCGGGCGGTTGATGATAGGTTCTCCGCGCACCCCGCTACGCCCGTAGGATCATGGCCATCCGTCGGGCCTTCTTTCGATCCCGTGGCCGTAATGAAATGCCGACGAGTGCGTTTCGTATCTACATGACGCGCGTATCACCGCTTTATCGGCGATTCCCCCATCGAAAGGGCAGACCACCATGCGGCAAAGACTCGGCCACGCGATGGCCGACGCGGCCACCATCCTGACCTGGGCGGTGGCGATGGCCGCCGGGGCGGCTTGGACGCCCACCCCCGCACCTTCGTCCGTCGGCCGCGCCGATGGTTATCCCCGGCCCATGCTTTTCCGGCAGAATGTGCCGGCCTTGATGTTCGCCTACGGCCCCGAGCGCATGATGGTTTCGGACATGCACTTGGCTCGGCGCCGCTTCAGCGATGAAGCCTTTAAAAAGCGCTACTCCGACCGGCCGGTCCTCATTCAGATCAATAGTGAAAGCATCGGATTATGGGGATCTTGGGAAAGCCTGCCGCCACAGTGGTTTGCCGACCACGGCCTATTGCGCCCGGACCGCGCCCGGGCGCCGGAACTCGAAATCGTGACCAACGGGATGTACCCTTTACCCGATTTTCCGGGCTATTGGACCTGGGAGGCCGGCGCCCCCGCGCTCGACCCCATCCCCGCGGCGGGCGAAACGGTCCCCATT
>JAMCWS010000405.1:0-4133 GCA_023480605.1 bacterium | reverse complement strand
AGATCCCCGGCGCGCTGCTTAAAGACGTGGTCATTTATGAACGCCGTCCCGACGGCGCGCCCGACTGGGCCGCCGCCGAATGGGCCAGCGTCACGGCGGTGAACGAAGCCTCGCGCACCGTCACGCTGCGGCGCTGGAACACCGGACACCCCTGGCCGGCGCGCCCCGCCGGCGCCTGGCTGGCGCCCAACGCCGTCAACCTTTATTATGGCGGCGGCAAGGGCCGGCCGGTCATCAAACCTTTCCTGCCCAATCTAACACGCTTCTGCCCGCGCGACCCCCGCACCGGCCTCAACGCGGCCGAGTGGCTGGCGCGTCATTGGGCCGAGGTCAAACGCCGCCATTATCCCCTCGCCGACGGCTACGTGTTCGACGTGTCGGCCGGCACCTATTACCCCTCGGACCGCGTTTCGGCGCGCGTCGACGCCGATAACGACGGAAAACCCGACGGTTTCTTTTTCGACGGCATCCAATATTGGCCCCTGGGAGTATGCGATTTTCTCGACCTGCTGCGCGCCGGCCTGCCTGGCCGGTTCGAGGGCCTGGGCCAAGGGGCGCTGCTGGCCTCCGACTCCAACCACAGCGAGGACCAGCGCTTCTTCGACCGTCTTAACGGTGCCGAGTACGAGTTCGGCATGGTCAAATACTGGGGCGGACCCGGTCCGCTGGAATTCATGTTTTCCAGCATGCTCGACCGCCTGCTTCTCTGGGCCGAACGCGGCCGCAAACCCGATGTGACCTATATCAGCAACAAGTATCCCGACGAAGCATATCACGGCGGCGACGCTTCGCTCCTCAAGCCCCCCATGACGCTCTCGCAGTTCCGGCTGGACCTGGCCTCGGCGTGCATGGGTTCGGGCTATATCCACAAAGATCCCGCCCGCGTTCCCAACGGTCAGGAATCGCTCCTCGACTACGCCGGCCGGCGCGAACAGCTTGCGAAATATCGTCAAACCCCGCCGCTCGATTACGACGAGTTTCACCGGGGAAGCGACCGGGTGGAGCGTTGGCTGGGTCGGCCGCTCGGACCGCCGCGGCGCGTGACCGAAACGTTGGGGCCGGTTCTCTACCGGTTTGACGGCGCGGCGCCGCTTCCGGCCATGATCGCCGCCGATCCGGCGTGGCAGGGGGCGCTCCCCCGGCGCGCCGCGGCCGACACCCTCGCCCTGGCCGCGACTCAAACCGGCTGCTGGCGGACATATATCGACGACGCGTATAAGCTTTATGCCGATCTCCCCTTGCCCGGCGTCGCCGTGCACGCGCACGCCGAATACGCCGTTCGCTTCCGGGTGCGGGGTACGGGCAAGTTCCAGGAACTCGATCCACGCTACCGGACCATTCCGATTAACATCCGGTTGCGACTCGCGGCCGGGGGCATCCTTCTCGCGCCGCGCGACGCGGGCAATCCGAACCGGAAGAAAGGATTCGTGCAAGAATGTTTCGTTTTCCCCGAACCGCGCGAGATCGTGCTGACGCTCATCGCGCCCGCCGACGGCCCGGCGGCCCTGCACATCGACCTGAGCGAGACCGCCGGCCAGGTGGAAATCGCCGGACTCGAAATGCGCACTGGCTGTGCCGACGTGATGGTCCGCCCCTTCGAACACGGGCTGGCGCTCCTCAATGGTTCGCATTTTGGCGCGACCGCCGTGCCGCTGGCGCGCCTTTTCCCCGGCGAACGTTTCCGTCGCATCTTCGGACCGCAGGCCCCCGCGGTGAATGACGGCCAGCCCGTCGGCGAGACCGTCCGGCTTCCGGCCCTCGACGGCCTGCTGCTCGTTCGCGAGGAGTGATCCCGCCCGCGCCAGGGCGGCAGGGCGGGATGGGCCGTGAGGCGATGGCGCCCCGTCTCGTTTTTGTCGCTGATTCTTCGCACGATTGGTGTTATTCATCGTCATCTAATCAGTTCCATGAAGCGAGGATGCCGCCATGAGCTGTTCCATTACCCGCCGCGAATTCATGAAGACCGCCGCCGGCGCGTTCGGTCTCGCTTTGGGGGGATGGCCCTTCGCCACCGCCCCCGCCGGATCGGCCCCGGCCTCCCCTCGCCGGCCCAACATCTTGTTCATCATGACCGACCAGGAATCGACCGAGATGGACGGCTGTTATGGCAACAAACTGGTCAAGACGCCAGCTCGCGACGCGCTTGCCGCCGGCGGGGTGCGTTTCACAAATCATTATATCGCCGCCTTCCCCTGCTCGCCCTCGCGAGCGACGATGATCACCGGACGCTATTCGTTCCATCACGGCATCCTCACCAACGACATGTGGCTCGACCCCGCCATCCCCACGCTGGCCACGGCCTTGGGCGCGGCCGGCTACGCGACCGGATGGATCGGCAAATCGCACCTGGGCGGCAACATGTATCCCGGCGTCGCCGGCACTTCTCCCCTGGCCGGCTACAGTTATCACCAGTGTGAAACGTCTCCCGAGGGCTATCACTTCCACTGGGCCGAGGGCGGTGTGGGCGAAGACGGCCCCATCGGCGGCTTTCAGCACTGGGTCGGCGGCTGGAAGCACTACAAAGATTACCTCAAGACGACCGACCTGCCCGAGTCGATTCGGAACGACCCGGGTGTTGGCGGTCACAACGATCTGCCCAGCGCCCCCGACGATCAGCACGCTTACAGCCGGGTCGGCGAGCGCCATCATATGGCCCACTTCCTGGCCGACGAAGCCATCCGCTTCATCCGCGGCGCCGCCGCCGGGGACAAGCCCTTCTGCTGCGTCCTGTCGTTTTACGGGCCGCATCTGCCCGTGGCGCCCCCCCAGCCGTGGGACACGATGATCGACCTGAAAGACATCGAACTGCCGGCCAACTTCAACGACCCGCAGACCGGCAAACCGGTCGGCCCGCGTACCAATCCCCGCCTGTTCGTCCGCCCGCACTGGACCGACGAGCAGGCTAGAGACTTCATCCGCCGGGCCCTCGGGTACGTCAGTTACATCGACGCCCAGATCGCCCGCGTCCTGGCCAGCCTTGACGAAACCGGCCGCAGCGCCGACACGATCGTTCTGTTCACCTCCGACCACGGCGAAATGCTCACCCAGCACGGCATGATCTATAAAGGAACACTTTATAATACGCTCTTTAACGTTCCGCTGATCATGCGTTGGCCGGGCCGCCTGCCGGCGGGGCAGGTCAACGACCGCCTCGTCTCCAACATCGACCTTTTGCCGACGCTCCTTGACCTGGCCGGCGTGCCCATCCCCGAGGGCGTCGACGGGATGAGCCTCAAGCCCCTGATGCAGGACCCCCGCCTTCCCGGACGCGAGGCGGTCTTTACGTATATGATGGACAAGGCCGTGGTGCGCCGGGGCGAGTGGAAATTCAGTTTCAACTTCGGCGAACTCAGGTGCGCGGGGGGCGGCGGCGAGCGGGATTTCGACGAGCTTTACAACCTGAAGGACGATCCCCACGAACTCACGAACCTGGCCCTGGACAAGGACCATGCCGTCCTCGTCGCCGAACTGAAGGCGCTTTACGTTCGCTTCCTGACCGAGGCGAAATATCCTTACGTGGATGCCGTCCGGGCCGCCGACGCGCTCCCGACGCCCATCTGCCGGGGCGTGCTGCCGGCCATCGAACGCTTGGAGGACCTGGGCGGCGGCCGGTTCGCGATCGATTACGCCTGGCGGATCACCGAGGACCTGGTCCTGCGCGGTCCGACGCAGGACCGCATCCAGCTTCTCCGCGTCCGCGGCAACCGGCGCGAAGTGGCGTGGTCGACGGTTCAGCCGACCACCCCGCCGCCCCGGAACTGGCAGGCGGGCCAGACTTATCCCCGCCGGATCGAGGGCGCCCTGCCTGAGGATATGAAGCCCGGCGCCTATATGCTGGCCGTCGGCCTGGTGACCCGTCCCAAGCCGATCCGCCTGGCCTCGGGCTATCCGACCGATATGCCGCTGGCGGAAGTGCGCGTCACCCGCGACGCCGCCCAACTCCGCCTCTCCCTGCGCCCATACCGTGCGTAAACGGGGAGGGAGATCGTTACCTGATTCACTCAAACCGCTTCGTTACTAGGCGAACAATACACAATGGCAACTGTACAATTGTTTCTGAATTTCGGGGACAGGCACCGAATTGGATATGGTTCATTCATCGGCCGGTGGGCTTTCTTCATCGATTCTCACAT
>JAMCWS010000449.1:17009-21146 GCA_023480605.1 bacterium | reverse complement strand
ATGAGATAGGGGCGGGACTGGCGGTCGTGCAGGGGCTGGCCCATCATTTGTTTGAAATTGGGCCGCGCCACCCGCTCGCCGAGCGGCTCGGGCACGGTAATGAAACACAGGATGTCGGTGACGCCGATCAGGACGCCGAATCCGCCCAGGATGATGAAACCAAGCACGACCTGGTGTTGAACCTCGAACCGGTTGAACAACAGCGCGACGAAAATCGAAACGAAGATGCTGGCGGCGGTGATGATCCACTGGCGCCAGGCCCACTGGCGGTTGAACGAGTCGCGCGGCATCAGGTCGGTCATCCAGGCCAGCCACAACGGCTGACCCAGGTGCATGAGGGCGTCGTGCAGGAAGAGCACGACGATGATCCACCAGATGCGCGTGCGCTCGCCCAGAAAGAACACCGGCGCCGCCAATACGGCGACGAACAGAAGGCGATGGGCGACGTAAAGGCCGATCCAGACGGGTTTGCGTCGCGGAATCAGGTTGTTGAGGATGCCCGAGACAATCTGGAAGATGATGGCCAGCGAACTGGCGCCGGCCATGATGCCAAAATCGAATGCCGTGGCCGAGAGCTCAGTGAGAAACTTGATCCGCGGCGCGCCGCCTCCCGTAATGTTGAAATAGGTCATCCCCAGCAGGCCCGCGATCGTCACCACCAGCCAGTGGCGCCGGAACTGCTTGCGCGGGATGGGATCTTCCGTTTCGGAGGCGCCGTTGAAAGTAGTCTCTTGAGCGCTGGCGCAGGTGTTTTCGTTCATGGATACATCGACCGCTCATCCGACGGCCCGGCAACGCCCAGGGACGGGCTCCTGTTGACTGACTGTAATGATTTTGCCGACAAGGCCGTGCGTTCACAATGAAAAATAACGCACCGCCACGATGGCCGCGTGCGCCGGCCCGGGAGCGCGGCGCCCCGCGTGCTGGCATGCGCCGGTCCCGCGCGGAGGCGGCGCATCACGATGGTGCTTCGTCCAACCGATCGAGGACGGCCTGAACGAGAGTCTTGGTCGGCAGCCGAGCGTCGAGGCGCATGAGGCGGGGATGCCTGATCCGCCGGAAGTTGGCCGCGACGGCTTCGAGGTATTTCTCGCCCTCGAAATGATCGGGCGCCGATCCCCGCTTGCGGGTGATCCGTGCCAAGGCCTCCCCGACGGACAACTCCAGCACCACGAGCAGATCCGGCTCGGGCGCAAAAGCCCGGTGGCGGCGCTCGATCTCCGCGGCATCCATGCCGCGCGCCCCCTGGTAAGCCATTGTCGAGTAATAATATCGATCCATTAAAACCCACCGCCCCTCGGCCAGGGCGGGTTGGATTTCGTTGGCGACATGCTCGCGCCGGTCGGCGATAAACAACTCGGTTTCTTCTTCGGGCGTGACCCCGTCGCGCCCCGACGCGGCCAGTTGGCGGATCCGACGGCCATTAGGCCCGTTCGTCGGCTCGAAGGTTTCGAGCACCGCCCGCCCTCGCCGACGCAACGCGGCCGCCAGCGCCGCTACCAGCGTCGATTTGCCGGTGCCGTCGATCCCCTCGACGACCAGTAGAAAACCCCGGCCTTCGGCCGGTTCGCGGTCGGCGGACCGGGGCGGCTCAAACATTGGCATCCGGAGCCTCCGGCGGCGTGGGCGGACTGTCGGTGACGATCACCCGTTCGTCGAGGTCGATTTCCTTCAGCAGAACCTTGACGACCTGGGTGGAGGCGGACTTGACGGTCAGGGCGGCGTAATCGGGTTGGATGGGATACTCCCGCCCGCCGCGGTCGACCAGAACGCCCAGACGAATGGCCCGGGGGCGGCCGAAATCGATGATTTCGTCGATCGCGGATCGGATCGTGCGGCCGGTGTAGATCACGTCGTCGATCAGGATGATGGTGCGGCCGGTCACGTCGAAATCGAGCTGCGTTTTACGAACCAAGGGAAAGGAGGCCAACTGGGACAGGTCATCGCGGTAGAGCGTGATGTCGAGAATGCCCAACGGCAGATTCCATTCATGTTCGACGGCGATGATTTTGTGGATCCGTTGAGCGATCAGCGCGCCGCGGGTACGAATGCCGATAATGGCCGCCTGTTCGGGATCGGCGACCAAGTTGGCCATCGCGTTGGCCATTTCGGTCAGCTTGGTGCGCAATTGAATGGCGTCGAGCAACTGGTTGCTCATGGATGAAGCAGCGTCCTCTCACCGTATGCGGCTAATCCGCGATTGCATGATTCACTCGACATTCCGGAATTTTTTTCGGCCGCCCGTTCGCATCGCCTCCGCCGTCCGCAAACCCTCGACTGTCTTCATCCAGATTATCACATTTTTAAGCACATCCGAACATTTTTTGGTCTCCCGCCCCACCGAGGAATTTTTCCCGCGATCTCGCGTATACGGCCCCTATGATACGTTTGTTTTAATTGTCACGTTGATATTGACGGCTGATTCCGGCTCCCGATCGTGATCGCAAGTGTAATCATATCGCGATCGCCATGACGATCGTTCCATCCGTCATTTTCGGCGTGCCCCCCACCATACCTGCGACCCGACGCAATCAGGCGCTGAGCATGTTGATCAGGTCGTTCACTTCCTTGCGCAGGCGATGGAGCGTGATGTCGAGTCGGCGCGCCGAATCGTCGGACAAACGCGTGCGGCGAGGGACCGGAGCGCCGGCCTTTTCGGATCTTCCGACAGTCGGAACGGTTTCGGCCGCAGCGCCGTCACGCCGGCTGCGTAGTTCCTCGCGCAGACGCTTACGGGCGCCCTCGATGGTAAAGCGATCTTCATAGAGTAGTTTGCGGATCGCCAGCACCACCTCAATGTCGGCGGGGCGATAGCGGCGCTGGTCGGAGGCGTCCTTATCGGGCGACAATTCGCGGAATTCGGTCTCCCAGTAGCGCAGGACGTACGGTTTGAGACCCGTCATGCGGGCCACTTCGTTGATGCGGTAAAAAAGCTTGCCCGAATGCCGGGCGGTCTGCAGGGCCGGCTGGTTGGACTCCACGGTCATCGTTTTCATGGCGCGATCACCTCCCACGGGGATCTAGGTAATTACATCAGCACGTATTTAACAAGTTCAACGGCGACAATGATCTGCATTTGCCGGCATCACCGACGCGCGCGCCTCGCGCACGCCAGCCGGCCCAACTTGGGCTGTAACAGGTTTGGAGGTTTTCATAACCGATCTTGAATCGGACGGTGGAGCCTCCTTTCAGGTAGGATTCGATTTGGCGAGGGCTACATCTTGTCACGTCTGAATCGCCGTATACAAGATACACGCTCCGGAATCCGGTGAACGATATAATGCGCGAATCCGATTTGCAAATAAAAAATGCATCAGGCGACACATGAATCCGCGTGGCGCAAGTCCACGTTCATGAAGTTCCAGCGATGCTACGTGACCGCGCGAAATCGCCGCACTCGCCTTCCGGCGCTATCGCGGGATATCCTCAGCGGTTGATATTCGGTAATCGCCGCTTCTCCGGCGGCCCGGTTGTGTTACACTCCGTGGGATGGACGCCCCGCTCCCGGCGCCGCGCGTCTCAGCCCCGAAGGACGTGGACTCGTGCCCGAACTCCCGGAAGTCGAAACACTCGTCCGTCAGCTTGCTCCGCTGGCGAAGGGTCGTCATGTGCGGCAATTCGAAATCATCGACACCAAGTTGTCCGTCGAGCGCCCGGATTCGATCCACGACATGCGGATCGTTTCGGTGATGCGCCTGGGCAAGCAAATTGTCATTGGGTTGGCCGACCCCGGCCGGCGTGCGAAACGCCGCTGGCTGGCCGTCCATTTACGCATGACCGGCCGCCTGATTTGGTCGAAGGCGCCCGAAACGAATCCGCCGCGCAAGCTCCGGGCGCGGTTGCGCCTGGATCGGGGATATTTGCTTTTTCAGGATACGCGCCGGTTCGGCACGATGCGCCTGGCCGACACGATCGAGGCCTTCGCGCCGGCCGGACTCGACCCGATGAGTTCACAATTCAACGCCCGCGCCCTGGCTGAACGGCTTGCCGGAGCGCGCCAGTCCATCAAATCCTGGCTTTTACGCCAAGACCGGCTGGCGGGATTGGGCAATATTTACGCGTGTGAGGCGCTCCACGCGGCGCGCCTGTCGCCGTGGAGGCCGGCCGGTTCGCTCACCCGCGCCGACACCCCCCGTC
>JAMCWS010000449.1:0-16999 GCA_023480605.1 bacterium | reverse complement strand
AAATCAGGCGGCTGTCTGTTTATGGCCGCGCGGGCAAGCCTTGCCCGCGTTGTGGCGCGTCGATTCGCCGGATTCTCCAGACGGGCCGCGCCACATACTTCTGCCCCCGCTGTCAACCCGATCAATCCGGTTCGCGCGATCGTTAGCCTTTCGAATCTCACGAGCCTCGCCCGCTTCGTGAATCCATTGGTCATGTAAGTCTTATAGGATCCATAGGACCCATAGGATCCATAGGACCCAAAAAACCCATAAGTCTCATAGGCCCCATAAGTCCTTCAGGTCGTTTTTCCCTTCGCGTCATCCGGCGCCTCTTTGCCCGCGGCCAGTCGCTCCCGCACGAACGCCACCGCATCCTCGCGTGAGGCCAGACGGCCCTCCAGTTGCTCGTCGCGGACGGCATCCAGCAATTCGCGAAAGATCGGGGCCGGCCGCAGGCCCAGGGCCAGCAGATCGCGCCCGCCGATCAGCGGGGGCGGCAGGAGGCTGGCCGTGCGGTCGAGTCGCGCAAGCTCGCGGCGCTTTTCGATGCAATAGGCGTAGTTGTCCAGTTTGCCGTGACTGGCCAGGCAATCGGCCCGGTGCAGAGCCAGGTGCTGGTCGAAATCCGCCATGCCGAGAAAGCGGCGCAGCGTGGCCAGCTTCATGCGCGGGGCGTCCATGAACCGCATATGATTTTCGACCAGCGCGGTTGTCCGCTCGCATACCTGGTTTGAAAGGCGCAGGCGGCGGCAGATCGCACCGGCCATGGCGGCCCCCACCCGCTGGTGTTCGGGAAACCGGATGCAGTCGCCGTCGTCCCGGGTGAAGGTTGGCGGCTTGCCGACGTCGTGCAGCAGGGCGGCCAGGGCCAACGCGGGCGGCGCTCCCGGCCATTCCTCGGCCAGCCGGTCGAGCGTCAACGCGGTATGAACGAAAACGTCGCCCTCGGGGTGGAATCGCCGCGGCTGGAGGCAGCCGTGCATCGACTCCATCTCGGGAACGACGTGCGGCCAGAGTCCCAATTCCGACATCATGTGCATGGCGCGCCCTGGGTGCGGTCCCGTCAGGATACGTATCAATTCGTCGGCCAGGCGTTCGGCGCTGATCGCGCGCAAGAGCGCCGCGTGAGTCCGGATCGCGACGGCCGTGGCCTCTTCGAGCCGCAGTTCGTAACGAACGGCGAAACGCACCGCTCGCATGAGCCGCAGGGCATCTTCTTCGAACCGGACCGCCGGATCGCCGACGGTGCGCAGCAGGCGCCGCTCCAGATCGGCCCGCCCCCCCGCCGGGTCGACGAGTCGCCGGCCGACCGGGTCGTAATACATGGCGTTGACGGTGAAATCGCGCCGGCCGAAATCCTCGGCCAGGGTGCCGAAACGAACTTCGGCGGGGCGGCGGTGATCGACGTAACTCCCCTCGGCGCGGAACGTCGCCACTTCGTAGTCATGATCGAAATCGCCCGTCCGCCGCCGCACCAGCACCACCCCGAAGTGCGCCCCCACCATCCGGGCCGCCGGAAACAATTCGGCTACTTCGCCGGGGTGAGCCGAAGTCGCAATATCGACGTCCTCGACGGGACGCCCCAGCATAGCGTTGCGGACGGCGCCGCCCACGAAGTAGGCTTCATGACCGCCCGACTGGAGGATTCGGGCGAGTTGTTCGGCCCCCGCGATGAGGGGCTGGTCCGGGAGCGCCAGCGCCAGCGGCTGGCCGGCCAGGGGAGCGGAGTCTGGCGAGTCGATCGAAGAAGTCATGAATGTATTTTAGCATATCGCGCCAAGGATTCAACACGGCCGGAATCGAACCAAAACGCGCTCACCGCGGGCCTCTGAAAACATTGGACATTGACTTTTTGCGCCGCAGGCCGATGATGTGAACTGGACGGCGGACGCCCCCGCGTCGCGGTTCGCCCGATGATTGCAGATATTGGGTCATAGGCCCAGGGAGGCGAGACTTCATGGCTAAGATGGATGGAACCGTTAAATTCCTGCTGACGGCGATCGTCATACTGCTGGGGATCCTGGTGTTAAAACCACTGGTCAAGGTGGCGACTCCGGCCTTGGCCCAGACCACGTCCAGCAAGAGCAGTCAGAACACCAGCGACCAGACTGCTTCATCCAGCGAAGGATCGCTGACGGCCTACCGCCTGCAGGAAGTGGGCACGATGGTCCCGACGACCGGCAAAACCATTCGCGAGATTCAGGTTATCGACAGTGCCCAAGCTTTTCTGGTTCGCTATGACGACCAGGTTGAGGTTTTTCGCGTTCAAAGCGTGACCATCAATCCCGAGGCGATCAAAACGCTCCAGAACAACACCAACCTGCCTTTCCCGCGTCCTTGACGCGACGGCGCGCTCCGGTTTGCGCCGGTTCGGTCGGGCCGCCCGATGCCGCGCCGGCCCGGCGATGGGTATGCGACCCCCGCGCAGGTCGGTTTCCGAGCTTGGCAAACGGTCCGCCGGATTTCATTTCAATGGCAGCCACACTCGGTCTGGATTCGATGTGGTTTGGTAAGCGCAGCCCGAAATTGCTGTTCAAGGGATCCATTAGCCTCGGACGCCAGTTTGGTCATAAAATCGAAAAGCTGTTGACAATTCCGGGCCTGTAACGATATTTTGGCGGTTTGTTGTCCGTTGGCGGACGATTGCGAACCCGCTCCGCCGGGCCGTGCCCTCTTCAGCCCCTTGGGGTGCGGCGTGTCGAGGGCATACGCAACACCAATTTAGGGAGGCGCAGCCACGGACGAACCGTCGGCGCGCCGCCTTCACACGGGAGTCAAGCAGGACCATGGCCAAGCAGGAAAATCGCGTTCAGGTCATTTTGGAATGCACCGAATGTCGCAAAAGCGGCCAACCGGGCGTCTCGCGTTACGTCACGGTCAAGAACCGGCGGAACACCACGGCGCGCGTCGAACTCAATAAATACTGCAAATTCGAGCGCAAGCATACCTTGCATCGCGAAACCAAGTAATCCCGCCCGGCGATGGGCCGCCCCGACTCTTCGAACGGCATGCCGGCCGGCCCTGAACGCACCCCGATCTTCACGGATCGGTCACGAGCCGTTGACGCCAAAGCCATCTTGGCGCACCCACACGCGCCGGGCGTGGCTTTTTTTACGATCACGTGTCGAATGGTGACGCCGACTCTACGGATATCAACGGCTTACTCGCGTGATTTGTGGTTCTTTTCGGGGTCATACCGATTTTCAGTCATTATCTGCGCCAGATGATCGTCGGGCCGCGGGGCGTCAGCCCATCAGGCGCGCCGCCAGCGTCATCGCCACCCCCGCGACCAGGGGGACGGACAGGTTATCGTCGAGCCGGGTCAGCAGCAGTTCGGCGAGCGCGGCCGCCAGCGCGCCGATCAACCCCACCGTGAGCGAATACTCCGGCGAACAGGCGCGCGCGACCGCCGCCGCCAGGCAGGCGACCGCCATGAATCCGAGCGTGCCTTCGAGCGACTTGGCGCCGATCCGTGTCCGTCCCCACCGGCGGCCCACGAGCGAGGCCGCCGTGTCGCCGTAAGCCAGGTATAACAGGGCGAGGACGGCCACCGGCCGCGTCAGGAAGGCGATGCACAAAAGCGACGCGAGGCAATACCAGGTTGAACCGAGCAGGCCGCGGCTCTTTTCATGGTCGCGCAGCATGTATCCGAAAACGCGGTTGAAGAGGCGCCCCAGCCATACGGGGCGGCGGCGGGCGATTTCGGCGATCGCCAGCAACACCAGCAGCACCCCCAGGATGGCCAGCATGACGCGTTTATGGTCGCCCACGGCATAGGCCAGCGGGAAGATGCTGGTGGCCAAATGGATGCCCTTGCGCGAGAGTTCAGCCTTGATGCTGGAGGGCGGCCGGCTCATGCGCCCGTTTTTCATTGAAGCGCCCCGGCCGGCGGGGCCGCGGGCGCTTTGAACAATTCGGGCCGTTTGCCGATCCCGACCATCAGGCCCCGCGCGTAAGCCAGCGCCTTGCCCGCTCGCAGGTGGATCGCCGGATCCGTGCCCTGCAGGGCCGCTTTTTCGAGCAACTCGAAGGCTCCCCGATAAGTCGCCGCGGGATCGGGACTCCGGTCGGCCAGATCGAGCTGGGCCACGCCCAGGCAGTAATCCAGGTACGGGTCTTCCGGATGAAGCTGCTGGAGTTGACGCAAGGATCCGTCGGCCTTCTTCGCCTCGCCGGCCAGCAAGTCCAGCCGCGCCTCGGCCAGGACGCGGTCGCGGTCGGGCATAGGAGGGCCGTTCCGCAGCGCCTGCCACATTTGCCGGGCCAGGGGCGGATTGCGCGCCGAGAGCGCCGTCTCGAAAACCAGGCGCCGGATGGCCGGGTCGTCGGGCTGCCGGGCGAGCAGTCCCTGCGCGGCGGCAAGGGCCGCGTCGTTGTTGCCAAGCAACAGGCGCACGTAGATCAGCGTCTCGGTCATCTCGACATTGTCGGGATGCTTGCCGGCGGTGGCGGTCAACAATTTCTCGGCCTGGATCAACTGGCGCGGCTGGGCCGTATCGAGCTCATGCCAAAGCAGATTGGCGACCCAGCGGGGCGCGTCTTTCCCGTAAAGACCCAGCGCCGTCGCGAAAAGCGAAAAGGCGCCCTCGTCGAGCGCGTAGGCCTGCTGGTAAGGAATGATGCGCAACGCGGCTTCGCGTCCGTCGCCGGCATCGATGGCGGCCAGAGCCTTGGTGCGGGCGTCGCGCTGACGGTTGGAGATGGCCTGGTTTTCACGTTCGATTTCCCGGTTGAGGGCCTGCATCTGGGCGCGGAGTCCCTCGTTGATGGCCTGGTTGAGCCGTTGCAGGCGTTTGCTGGGGTAGGTGAAATGCCAGGCGTGCGCGGAGGGAAACCAGCCCCAGCCATCGCTGTCGATCATTCCGTGGTCCAGGCTGTTGCGCCGCCCCGGCCAGCGGTGCCAGTCGCGTGGGTCGCGCAGCAGAACCTGTGTCGGCACGACTTCGTACCCCAGGTAGACCACCGGCAGATCGAGGATGGGCACGAAGCTCAGTGCGCCGAAAATCGAATCCGCCAAATCGCGCGGCAATCCCACGGCCGCATAAATCGGATATTTCCACCAGGCGCGCCGTTCGGGCACCGGTTCCACTTGCCGGAAGGATTTGCCGGGCACTTCGGTCAACAGGCGTCGGGGCTGTTCGGGCGGAATCGGGTAAGTGGTCAGTTCGGGCGCGCCCGGCGGCACGGTGGGTATGCCCACCCGCCCGCCGTCGATCAATTCGGTGGCCAGGCCGAGATCGGCCTTGAAATCCTCGGCGCCCTGCGCGGCCGACGCGGCGCCGACGGCCAGCGCCGCCGTAAATAATAATACGGACAGCCGGCGCCGTGCGGCCCTCATCTTGTTTATTACGCGCCGGCCTTTCGTGCGCCGGTTCGTCCTGGTCGAGCCGTTCGTGCTCCCCTTCGTATATCGCATGCCTGTTATCTCGCATTCATTGGCGTGGAATCGACCCGCAAGCGGGTTCCCGGCCGTGGGCGGAGGCGGTGACTCCGCTCTCCATCCCCAAGTCTTTAGGCGAAACGCGACACTTAGTCCAACATAATATGCTCGAAAACCGGCCGGGCCCTTTCGGAAGGCATGGTGATCAACCCCACCGAGGGCGACCTTCCCAGACGCCCCCGGCCGGCCGAACCGGGGTTGAAAAACACCACGGCGCCGCACTGGCCGCAATAGGGAACATGGCTGTGGCCGAAAACCACGATATCAGGTTTGAACGGCCGCAAGTAGGCCAGGAGTGCTTCCGCGTCGCCCGCGTTGGCCTTGGCCAGGTGGCCGTGAATGACGGCGATCCGGCCGGCCGGCGTCTCCAGGCGCTGGGTCATCGGCCGGCGACGGCTGTCGGGCACTCCGTCGACATTGCCCGAAACGGCCCGCACCGGCGCCAAGGTTTCCAGTTCATCCAGCACGGCCTCGTTGCCGATGTCGCCGGCGTGGAGAATGAGTTGGACGCCGATAAATACGTCGAAAACCTTCGGGTGGACGAAGCCGTGGGTGTCGGCGATGACTCCGATGCGGTAGAACGGCGGGCCGTCGGTCATGGGCGGTCCTCCGTCGGGCTTTCGGCGGGTGCCTCGCCGCCGCTCCGCGATGGGACCGACGCCGGGGCGCCGGAGTCGTCGGCCTGGGGAGTTTCAGCAGGCCGGCGTTTCAGGGTGGCGGCCAGTTGCCGAATGCGTTCGGCCGCCGCGGGGCCGTTTTCGGTGATCTGGTCGCGTGCGGTCTGAAGGGTTTGGATGGTTTTCTCGACCCAGGCGGCGCCGCTTCGCGAAACCCGGTCGCGCAGGGGGCGCAATTCGTCCATAAGGTTGTCGAGTTGAAAGCGGGCCTGGGTGTTGCCGTCTTGAATGAGTTTCTCGATCCGACCGAGTCGTTCGCCCATGGCTTCGGTCTCGATCTCAGCTGGCGCGGTTTGCGCCTCCGGCGCGGCTTCGGCGGCGGCGCCATCGGCGCGCACGGCGGCAATGTTTTCGCGAACCCCCCGGACAAGCAGGTTGAAATTGCGCACCAGGCGGCCGTCGCGCCAGGTGAGGAAAAGCGTAACGAAAGAGACGACGCATGCCAGCAGGGCGAAAAAAAACGCCCCCCACGCTACCGCGCGCGTCGTACTCGGCAGGTAGTCGTCGCCCCGGTATTGTCCCCTGTGTCCCATAGGCAATACGATGTCGGAGCGCGGTGTTTTTTTCAACGGTCAATTTACGCCCAAAAACCATGAACAGTCCGTCTTTAAACCCGCCGGTTTTCACCCCCGGGGGCATTGACTTGCAGTCGGCGATGGAACCTTGTAAGTTGTGGCCAGATCGTTCGTATCGGGTGCGTAGCCGCGGCGGCGACGCTTGCCGCGGTTCCCCACGCCGCATCCGGCGAAAACCGGGAGGCTCCCATGAGATCACCCTGCCAGACGCGTCGCGCTTTCCTGAACACCGCCCCGAAGGTTATCTACGGCGGATTCTTATTCAGCCGGTGGATTAAGTGCGCGCCCGGAGCGCAGGAGGGCGGCGCCAATCATGCGGCCTCGAATCCGTCATCGGGGCCGGAACCGGATCTTCGCGAACGCGCCATGATCTGGGTCGAGGCCAAGGACTTCGCCGATTATGGCGGCTGGCGGCTCGATACCCAGTTCGTCGATCAGACGGGATCGGCCTTTTTATTGGCCGCCGGCACGGGGGCGCCCGTCCGCGATGCCTCGACCACCATCCGCCTGCCGAAGGGCGGCCGATACCGCGTCTGGGTGCGCGATCGAAACTGGCTCAAAGATTATTCGCCGGGCCAATTCCGCCTGGCGATCAACGGCCGCCCGGTCGGCGGGGCATTTGGCTGCGGCGCCACCGACCATTGGGTGTGGGAATCGGCCGGCGAGTGCGAATTGAACGCCGGCGACGTCCACCTCGCCCTGAAGGACGAAACCGGGCATTACGGTCGTTGCGCGGCCATCCTCCTGACCACCGATCCCGATTATGTCCCCCCCGACGACGTGGAAGGCATCCGCCGCCAGCGCGCGCGCATGACCGGCATCGGCCTGGATCCGCAGGTGCTGGGCGGATGGGACGTGATCGTGGTGGGCGCGGGGGCGGCCGGCTGCTGCGCCGCGATCGCCGCGGCCCGCCAGGGCGCACGCACGGCCCTCATCGACTGCTTCCCGGAATTGGGCGGCAATTCTTATCTTGGCGTGCCCCTCAACGGCGCGGCCAGTTGCCACGCCAACGCGCGCGAGACCGGCATCGTCGAGGAGATCAGCCGCACCCGTTCGGCCAATAAAATCAACCTGCCCGAAACCTACAAACGGATCATCGCGGCCGAGTCGAACCTGTCTCTCTTCCAGAACCAGGTCGTGATCGGTGTGGAAATGGACGGCCCCGGGCGCATTGCGGCCGTCCAGACGATCGGCACCCTGAAAAACACCATCGCCATCTACAAGGGGAAGATGTTTATCGATTGCTCGGGCGACGGCTGGGTGGGCCATTACGCCGGCGCCGATTATCGTTGCGGACGCGAGGCCCGCCACGAATTCAACGAGCGCCTGGCCCCCGATCAGGCCGACGACATCATGATGAGCGGCGTGCTTTTCCGCGAGGCATTCATTTATCGGGCCGCCGACGCCGGCCGCCCGGTCGAGTTCAGGCCGCTGCCGTGGGCCTACAAGTTCGCCTCGGAAGATGAGCTATACCGCCACGTCGGCGATTTTACCATGGGCTCGTGGTGGTTCGAACACCGCGGCACGATGAACGAACTGGAGCAAATGGAACAGTCGCGCGACGACCTGTTGCGTATCACCTTCGGATATTGGGATTTCGTCAAGAACGTCTGGTCGGGCCGGGAGCGGGCCCGCAATTATGCCCTGGAGACCGTCGCCACCACACTGGCCAAGCGTGAAACGCGCCGTCTGCTGGGCGATTACGTCCTGACTCAGAACGACGTTCAGAACGACACCTTCTTCGAGGACCGCATCGCCTACGGCGGCTGGACACTCGACGTCCACAACCCCGAAGGCATGTTTTCGGGTAAAAAGGGGCCGTACGATTTCGCCGAGGGCACGGCCCTTTATCAAATCCCTTTTCGGTGCCTCTATTCGCGCAATATCGAAAACCTGTTTTTCGCCGGGCGCAACGCGAGCGTGACCCACGTGGCCCTGGGCACCGTCCGCATCCAGCGGACGCTGGCCTGCCTGGGCCAGGTGGCCGGCACGGCCGCGGCCCTGTGCGCGAAGGGGGGCGAAACGCCGCGCGAATTCGGCCGCGCCCGCATGGCCCGGTTCCGACAGCTCCTGCTCAAAGATGACTTATATATCCCGCGGACGCGCAATGAGGACCCGCTCGATCATGCCAGAACCGTAACCGTGCGGGCCTCGAGCGTCGACACGTGCGCGACCTTCGGTAAAATCGATTGCCGCGTGAACGGCTACCTGCCTTTAGACCGTCCCAGGGCGATGATATTCCCCCTCGGCCTCGACAAGACACTCGATTCGGTGACGCTCCTGCTCACGACGAAACACCTCGATTCGACCGAAATCACCCTCGCGGTTCGCGAGGCCGGCGGGCCGGCCGCTTTCGGCTCGGGCAGGCTCATTTCCTCGGCCACAAGCGTGCTTCCGCCCGATTACTCGATGGTCGTCCCCAGCAGGCCGCCCGAACACGGCTTTCGCCACTGGGTGACGTTCAAGATCGGCAAACCGGTTGCTTCGCCTTATGTGTTCGTCGAGCTGCCCGCGACGGCGAAGGTCTGGTGGGCCACGATGGCCCAGGCGCCGGCGGGCTCGTGCCGGGCTGCGCTCGAAGATGGGAAGTGGATCGCGGCCACGAGTGATTTCCATGCGTTTTATGCCCAACCGATGCTGGTGTTGCCGTCCGAGGACGGAAGCGCGGCCGCCCGGGAAATCGCCGCTCGCCACGCAGCCGCGAACGTCATCAACGGCGTGACCCGGCCCGACGCCAATTCCTCGAACATGTGGGCCTCGGATCCGCGCCGGCCCTTGCCGCAATGGATCGAACTGGATTTCGGCAAACCCGTAGCGTTGAACACCGTCTACCTGACGTTCGACACGGACTTGAACATCAATGAGTCGCACTTGGGCGAATTCCTGCCGCCCGAGTGCGTGCGCGATTACGCTCTCGCCGCTTATGACGGGAGCGACTGGAAGACCCTCGCCGAAATCCGTGACAACTACCTGCGCCGCCGCCGGCATGCCTTCGCGACGACGAGCGTCCGCAAACTGCGCCTGACGGTCCAGGCCACCCACGGCCACCGAACGGCCCGCGTCTTCGAGATCCGCGCCTACGAGGAGCCCGGATTATAAATCGTTTCGCGTCCAACCCGATCGTCGCGTCGAAGTCGTTCAGGGCGTCCCGTCCCGCGGTTCGATTTCCGTGATCCAATTCGCCGGCAGCGTCAGGCGGTAAATTTCCAGGTTGTCGCTTCCCAGCCAGTTACTGGCCCAGTAGACGTGCTGACCCGCCGTGTCGATGCTTGCGAAGGCCTCGCTGAAATACTTGCCGGTGTATGCGTTCCACGTCGAACCGAGCCGCCAGATGCGGGGCCGGCTCTCGGCCGGGGCCACCTCGATCATGAAAAGCTGATTGTAAGCCCACGAATCGTGCAGGCCCGTGTAAGTCGAAAACAGCGCCCACCCCGGCCGGCTTTTGGGCATACGCCCGATATGATTGTTGGCGTGAGGACCCAGTTCCGCCAACGGCGCCATGCGGATGTTTTCGCGCGTCTCGGGATCGAAGGCGCAGAACCAGTCGGTTGTGTTGTCCTGGTAGACGAGCGCCTCGTGCCCGGCCTTCGTATAGGCCCAGCCGTTGTGGCCGGCGCTGGCCGTGGGCAGATAGACCGGCCGGCTCGTGTCGCCGGCAGCCAGGTCGGCGATGCGATAAAACCGGAACTGGTGCTCGGGTATGGGACTGGAGGCCACGACCACGAACCATTTGCCGCTGGGCGAGACGTCCAGGCCGTTGGGAGACTGGGTGATCTGTCCGTCGAGCAATTTACGTTCGTAGGCGTCGAGCACGACGCACTTGCCGTTCCTGAGCCGCAGTGCCCAGTATCGCGCGTCGTCCGAGCCGTCCATGTCGCCCGTCGACTGAATGCCGACGCGCGACAGATCATGGATCAGCTCCGCCGAAGCGTAACCTTGAAGCACGTCCTGTTGGTAGAACCTGCCATCGAAGTGGTAAAAGATTCGCGTCGCGGCGCCCGGTCGCCCCGACCGGTCCCAGCGGATCTCGGCCGACTCGCCGATGGCGTGATTTCTGTCGGGCGTCACCGGCCCCATCCAGGTACCGTCGGTTTTGTAAAGGCACGAGTGATTATCGGTGCGGAAGGCGATCAAATACTCGCCGGTGGCGTTCACGTTGGTCCAGCGGGCGTAACCGTTGTAGAACCCGGCGCCGGATTTGCCATCGGGCGCCCAGCGCGGTCCCCAGTTGGCGCCCGCCACCGCGTGAATATCCGCGACGTCGGTGAGGCGCGCGATGAGATAGCCCGTGTGCGGATCCGCGATGGTCTCCCCCTGGGCCGGACGCGGGGTCGTGGCCACGGCCATCGCCGCGTGCGTCCCGCCCACCCGCTCGATGATGTATCCCCCCCCTGGCTTCGAGTTTGGGAATGGCCGACGCGATGCCTCCTGAGCGCCGACGAAAGCCGGGCCCGCCAGCAAACCGCAGGCCAGCGCAAGAATCCGCAAAAACCGTATATGCATGATTCCATCAAACCTCCCGGGCGTCTCGCGGCCAACATCCAACCCCTACCCGCCGCGCATGTGAATTGAGCGCATCATCGGCTCCGAACATCGCTTATTATAACGCATCGCGGCGTCGACGCGTCGATATTGTGGTTCGATGTCTGTTGCGCGGCTTCACGCGTCGTGATTATAATCGAGAGGAAACAGAGAGTTGGCTTACCGAAGAAGGCAGTGCGCTCAGGACGTGTCGCGCCTTCATTTCACCAAATTCATTCGGCGTCCGAAAGGAACACACCCCATGAAGAAAAACGAATTATTTGCGCGATTGGCATTTTGCATTGGCATATTGGCGATGGCGTCCCTTGCCGCGGCGCAATCCGCCGGTGGTGTGGTTGCGGGCCGGTATATTGTCGAACTCAAAAGCACGGCCGCCCCGTCCAAGGTGATTTCGGCCCATGCTGTCGCTCCCGACTTGGTATTCACCTCGGCAATCAAGGGATTTGCGGGCTTCATTCCGCCCGGCCAGCTTCGCGCGCTGGAAAAAGACTCCGCCGTGGCCTCGATCGTCCCCGACCGCGTCGTCATGGCCATTGGGACATTGGGCAAACCGAACAAACCCGCTCCAGGGCCCCAGGCTCAAGTGGTGCCCGCCGGCGTCGCCCGGATCGGCGCGAATCCGGCCGGCAGTATATTGACGGGTTTGGGTATCGGCGTCGCGGTGGTGGATACGGGTCTCGACTTCAACCACGCGGATCTCCCAGTCGCCGGCGCCGCCTATTCGTTCACGGCCTATGGAACCTCCGCCCAGGACGACGAAGGTCACGGCACGCATGTCGGCGGAATCATCGCCGCCAGGAACAATACCATCGGCGTTGTCGGCGTCGCGCCGGATGCAACACTCTACGCGGTCAAGGTTTTGGATCGGAACGGCTCCGGCACCGACTCGACCATCATCGCGGGATTGGACTGGATTCATGCCAATGCCGCCGGTGTTTACCCCGCGATTCGGGTGGTGAATATGAGTCTTGGCAGGCAAGGCTCGCTCAACGACGACCCGGCGCTAAGGGCGGCGATCAAGAGCCTATATGACGACGATATCACGGTGGTGGTGGCCGCCGGCAACGACAGTCTTTCCGAAGTTTCGCAACAGGTTCCCGCGACTTATCCCGAAGTGCTCGCGATCGCCAGCGCCACAGCCCTGACCGGCGCCAGCAAGTATCGCCCCTATCCGGCCGGCATCGCGGCCGACACCGCATCTTATTTCACCACCGACGGCGGATTCGATACATCGACGGGCATCGGCGTCACCATCTCGGCTCCGGGCGAAGACAAGGAGGATATCAGCAGGGCGGGCATGATCCAGTCGGTCGGGATCCTTTCGACCAAACTGGGCGGCGGAACCGTTCGAATGTCGGGAACCAGCATGGCCGCCCCGCACGTCAGCGGCGTCGTGGCGAGGGCGGCCGAAGCCGAACTCCCCGGCTCGGTCGGCGTCGAAACGATCCGAAGCATGATCATGGACCATGCCCTGAATGTCGGCGTGGCGCCTTACGACAGCCCTACGTGGGGTTACACTTTTGACGGACAACGCGAAGGGATTGTTGCCGTGCCCGAACTCTGGGGCGCTCAGTGACGCGTTACGGCCCCGGATCTTCGGGTAGCAGGTTGCTGAAACCATAAAAATTCCGGACGGCCCATGCTCCGTCCAGCATTTCAAGCGAGACCGAAGCATGTTCGAGGCGCCGCGCAAGAGGGCGCCTAAAAGCGATACGGTGTTCTTACGTAGAATCCTTACTCATTGAATGCGCCCCGGAGAGCCGGCCTCCGCGCCGGCTCTCCGGGATATTCTGCATCGCATTCATGTATAGGGACACCTTATCGCGCCCAGGAAGATTGATTGGACGGAGCCGGATCCGGTCCGGCCGGCCGGTTTTCTCCAGGCGATTTCGCCCACGCGCGACCGAGTGGGATCGCCTTCCTCAGTGGCCCCAGAATACGTAGACCGGGTGGTCGGTGAAGGCGGCCCAGATGCTCCAAAGACTGCCGACGACAAACTGCCCCAGCACCATCCCGACGAAAAACGGAACCGCCCGGCGATAGGCCGGCGCACCGCCGTAACGCGTGATCAGCGTCTTGATCAGCCAGGCCATGAACAGGCAGAACCATGTGTTTTCCATGGCCCAGGACATCGAGATGGCATAACCCACCGGGTGCCAGATCCACCACGTGAAGCGCATGCGCAGGGCGCCCATGACCAGGGCGAACACCAGGCCGAAGATCGTGGCCGCCGAGGCCGCCAGCCGCGGCCGCTGGGGCATGACGACCACGCTGACCATCTGGTTCCAGGATTCCATGGCCGCCCAATCGACCCGGTTGGAATAGCCGTAAACGTTCATCATGTGAAGCACGGCCCAGAGGGCCGCCACCGCGCCGACGACCACGGCCAGGATCATCGCCCCCCACATGGAGCGGCTGGTGATCCGCAGGATTTGGGCGATTTTGAATCCTTCCATGCTGTGCGGCGAAATGTGCGAACGGTAGGCGCGGTTGAACCAGTAAAAAAGCGAGAAGGTCGATAGATCGCCCTTGGTGAGCTGGTGCGTGCCGAGTGCGTCGTGGAGAAGGACGTCGGGGCCGGCGTGATGCAGGTCATGCGAGGCCGGGCCCAGTTCGGCCCGCATGCGGGTGATGGCCAGGGCGTAAATGAAAAAGATCGTGAAAAAAACCACCAGCAACCACGGGCGGGCGCCCAAAGCGCTCCCCATGCCGACCAGGACGGCGAAGCAGAGGGCGAACAACAACAGCGCGCCGCGGTAGGTCAGTGGTTCGCGGCTGTCGTCGGCGCCGCCCGGCCGTCCCAGGATCGTGCGCGCCACGGCCGCCAGGTGACGGCGCGAAACCCAGATCGCCATCAGCCCCAGCGCCAGGTAACCGCCCGCCCCCTGCTGGTCGGGAAACGGAAAGCCCGGGATCTCCCGCACGCCGATCGCCGCCATGGCCACCAGTTCCAACTTGTAAAGGACGAAAAAGAACCAGCAACTGAAAGCCAGGTCGGTGGGAACGAAGAACATCAGGCCGACGATGAGGGGCGTCAGGTTGATAAAGGTCGGGGCGATGGCGTTCCATGGAGGCTCGACGAAGTAATTACGGAACTCGAAGGCATGATGGATCGGGATGGTGGGGATGCTGGGAAACAGGAAACTGAAATTGTTGTTGAGATCAATGCCGCCGGTGATGGCGAAGGCGATCCAGAACAGGCGGCTGCGCAAAAGATCCCCCAAGCCGGTGGCGATCACCATCGGGATGTAGATGATGGGGTAACTCAGGCGCTCCCTTTCGGTCCATTGCTGGCGAAAAAACAGGTTGAGCGTCAGCAACGCCATCATCAGAACAAGCAGGAAGGCGAGCCAGAAACCCACCGGGCGCGCCCAGGCGCTCAGCATCGGCAGACTGTATATCGACGCGTTGCCCACGGCCACCGCCGACAAGGCCCGCGGATCGGTCAGCATGGCCCATGGTTTGAGGTACCGCAGAATGAGATTGTTCCAGTTGTTCTGGGGATTGGCGTTGTAATAAGGGAACGATATCAGCGGGATGAGGATTTGCAGCATGTCGGTGCTGCAGAACGTGGCGGCGATCGACAGCATCATGTAAATTGTCAGGATTTCCGCCCCGCTCAGCGCCCACTCCGGGCGCCGCCGGGCCACCGCCTTGTTGGCCAGCGCCAGCACCAGCACCGTGAACGTCACATGATAAAACAGCGACGTGACCGTAGGCCAGGCCGTGACCAGCACCATCTCGACCTTGATGACCCACAGCGCCAGGAGCGGCATGAGGGCGCAGGCGATCGCCAGGGCCCGCAGCGTGACGGGTTTGGGCGGGGCGGCCGACGTCTGGCCGACGCCGGCGGCAGCGGCCCGGATGGGCGCATCCCCGTCCGGGCGGACCGGTTCCTGGGATGTTGCGGCGGAGAAGGGGCTGTTCGACACGTCCGGTTACTCTCACATTCGTGCCCCGGGATCTTAAAGACCCCAGAAGCAATATACCTTGTGACCTGCAAGGGCGCCCCAGATGCCCCACAGGCTGCCGACGACGAATTCGCCCAGCACCAGCCCGACGAAGAACGGCATCGCCTTGCGATAGGCCGGCGCCCCGCCGTAGCGGGTAATGAGCAGCTTGGCCAGCCAACCCAAAAACATGCAGAACCACAGGTGGTCCATCGACCACGACATCGACGTGGCGTAGCCGACCGGATGCCACATCCACCAGGTGAATTTCATCCGCAGCGCCCCCAGCGCCAGGGCCGTCACGATGCCGGTGACCGTCGCCATCGTGGCGGCCATGTTCGGCTTGAGCGGTATGCTGACCATGCTGGCCATCAGGTTCCACGGCTCGTTGGAATAGGCCTCGCCCGAAAGGCGTCCGCTGTAGCCATGCACCATCATTAAATGCAGGATGGCCCACAGCGCCACCACCGAACCGAGCACCGAGGCCAGGATCATCGCTCCGCAAATCGCCCGGTTGGTGATGCGTGTCAGTTGGGCGATCTTGAAGCCTTCCATGCTGTGGGCCGAGAAGTGGGCGCGATAGGCGCGGTTGAACCAGAAAAACAATGAGAAGGTGGCAAGGTCGCCCTTGCCCAGGTTGTGGGTGCCCAGCGCGTCGGTGATGAGCAGGTTGGGGGCGGCGTTGTGCAGGTCGTGGCCCGGAGGGCCGAGTTCGGCCCGCATCCGCGCGATGGCGAGCGAGTAGAGCATGAAGACGACGAAGAAGAAGACCATCACCGGCAGGCGGGCGCCCAGGGCGCAGCCCATCGCGACCAGCGCGGCGAAGCAGACGATGAAGACCAGCAGGGCCGTGCGGTAGCGCAGGGGCTCGTGGCTCTCGTCGGCTCCGCCGGGCCGCCCGAGTATCGTTCGGGCCACGGCCGCCAGGTGGCGGCGGGCGCCCCACAGTGCCAGCAGCCCCAGGGCGATATAGCCCCCCGCGCCCTGCTGGCGCGGGAAGGGAAAGCCGGGCAGGTCGCTCAGGCCGATCGCCGCGGCGGTCACCAGCTCCAGCCGGTAGAGCAGAAAGAAGAACCAGCAACTGAAAGCCAGGTCGATCGGAATGAAGAAGGTCAGCCCAATGGCGAATGGCGTCAGGTTGATGAAAGTGTTGGCGATGGCGTTCCACGGCCGCTCGACAAAGTAATTGCGGAACTCGAAGGCGTGCTGGATCGGGATGCGCGGGATCGACGGAAACAGGTAATTGAAGCCGTTGACGACGTCGATGGCGGCGGCCACGCCGAAGGCGATCCAGAACAGGCGGCTACGCAACAAATCGCGCAACCCGGTGGCGATCATCATCGGAATGTGGATGATCGGATAACTGAGACGTTCGTTTTCGGTCCATTGCTGCCGGAAGAACAGGTTCAGGCTGAGCAGCGCCCCCGTCATCACCATGAGAAACGCGAACCAGAAAGCCAGCGGCCGCAGCCAGACCCCCAGGACGGTCCACCGGTAAATCGACGAGTTGCCGACCGCCATGCCCGCCAGCACCCGCGGATCGTGGGGCACGGCCCACGGCTTGAGATATTGCAGGATGAGCGTCTGCCAGTTGTTTTGGGGATTCGCGTTGTAGTAAGGGTAGGCCAGCATCGGCACGAGGATCTGCAACAGGTCGTGGCTGCAAAACGCGCCGGCGACGGCCAGCATCAGGTAGATTGTCATGATCTCGCCGCCGCTGAGCGCCGCCCGCGGCCAGCGTTTTTCAACCCACAGGTTGATCGCGGCGATCGCCAGGATTGCGAACGTTACATGGTAAAAAAGTGAAATCGCCGTCGGGTAACCCGAATCGAGCAC
>JAMCWS010000352.1 GCA_023480605.1 bacterium | reverse complement strand
GGATCGAGTACGATGGACGTTACCGGCTTGGGCAGGAGCCCCCGCGCCTCGGCTTTCCACGAGGCGGCGAAATCGCGCGAGAGGCAGACGCCACCGGGCCGATTGTGGCCGTGGCGCTCGGAGATGATGTTGTCGTTGGGGATGTCATGCACGTCGGAGAACGCGCCCCAGATCTTGCCGGGCGTGTCGGGATCGAACGCCATTTCATAACAAGTGTTCCGCCACGGCGCCCACGAGTTCTTGTCCCACCAAATCCAAGTTTCACCGGCATCCACGGAGCGGGCCATGCCGAGATCGGTGTAAGCGATGTAATGACGGTTCGGCTCGAAGGGGTCGATGTAGTAGTGCCAGGTGGTGGTGACGACCAGGCCATTGCAGGCCCAGGCAGAACGCGGGCCGGGCTTCTGGCCGGGCGCCGGATAGGTGCTGCCGACGAACCACGATCGGCCGCCATCGTGGGTGATGTGCGGCTCGTTTCGCACCAGCATCAGCCGGCCAGCGTCGGTGTTGCAGATCGCCACGCCAAACGGGGTTTCGCCGCCTTTAAAGCACTGTCCCGTCGAGGCGGTTTCCCAATCGGGCGCGAGGTTGTAGTCCTTGAACCGCGGGTCTTGGAAGTAGGTGGCGCGCCAGGTCAGACCGCCGTCGTCGGTGCGATAAACCGTGTCGCTGTGCGGCGGGTGAAAGCCGGTGCTGGTGTTGAAAGCATAGATGGTCAGCGGCCTGGCGTCGGTGGCCAGCAATTGCTCATATTGTGAGACGGCGCCGTAAGCGTATTGGTCGGCCGGCTTCGTCTCCGTGTTGAGGCCCTGGCCCATTGCGGACTCCCAAGTTTCACCGCGATCACGCGAGCGATAAATGCCGCCGCGGAACGTGCCATCCTCGTTTTTGCTGCGAACCGAGCAGTAAAGCATGACGAGGTTTTTCGTTGCGTCCGAGCCGGCGGCAAAACCTTGAATCTCCTTCCACGGCAGGCCGCTGGTTTTCTCGACCCAAGTCCGGCCACCGTCATCGGAGCGCCAGATGCCTTTGCCGGTCGCCGCGAACATCACCCGACCCTGCCGCGTGCGGTCGAAATGAAAGCCGATTACGCGGCCGGTCGGCCCTTGGCACAAACTCCACGTGGCGCCGGCGTCGGCCGACAACCGGCAACGCCCACTGCGCGTCCCGGCGAGCATGACTTCGGGCCGGGTGGGGTGGAGGGCGATTTCGCCCGACAAGGTTTCCTTAAGATCGCCGATGGGCGAAAAGGTGTGACCGCGGTCTCGACTGATCTTCAGCCGCCCGCCGGACGAGGCATAAATAATATTCGGGTCGCTGGGATGGAAAGCCGGCCGGCACTGCGTGTCGCTCCGGAGCTGGGCCTGATGGATCATCCGCCAGTTGCGGCCACCGTCCTCGGAAACGTAGGCGGCACTCATATCGCAGTTGAGCATCATCACGTTCGAATCCACCGGGGAAATCACCGGCGCGAACATGCCGCCGCCGCCCGACAAGCCGACCGGTTCCCACTCGACCTGCGGTTCCGGTGCCGCCGCCTTGGCAACCGATTGTCCAAGCACCGCGGACACGCACAACAGAGCAACCAGCCGTAGCCACCGCAGCAAAGAAGGTTTCATGGCGTCAACCGATATACTCCCGCATCATGCGCAAATACCGTTGGCAGGTTTCTTTCATATCGCGGTCGCCGGGATGCACGTCCTGTTCGAGCGAAGCGAAGCCGGCGAAGCCGACGCGTTTCAACGCTTCGACGATCGCCTGGAAGTCCATCACGCCATCGCCGACCGGCGGGAAGCTGCGCATCACGCAGTCGATGTCCCGCAGGTGGAGATTCATCAGGTGCTTCCCGGCTTTGTGAACCGCAACCGGCGGATACTCGCGCTGGAGGAGCGTCCAGCCAGCGTCGAGGTTGTAGCCCAGATCGGCATCGCGAATCGCGTCCCAAAGGCGCAGGAACGACGCGGCGTCCGGCACCAGGCAATGCGTGTGTTGTTCGATGGAGAACTTCAGCCCATGCGCCTTGGCTCGCGCCAGACACGCCTTGGTGGTTGCCACGTACGCGTCCCAGACGCGGTCCCAGTCGAATCCATCCGCGATGTCGATGTGGTATTTCTCACCTGGCTTTGGATTCGGAAGCTCATAGAAACGGGGCAGGTAATAGTCGGGACCTTTCAACTCGCGCGCCCAAGGAGCCACGATGTTGATGATCGGCGCTTCGAGCTTGCGGGCAATGCGACAGCCGGCCTCGAAGTAATCAAGTGCCTGTGCCTGCTCGGCCGGCTTGGTGCTCGAAAGGTCTTCGACCACCGGCTGGAAAATGACGAATTGCGAGACGCGCAGTTTGTGGCGCGCCAGCTTCTGGTTGAGCCGGTTGATGCGGGTGTCGGTCCAGAAATCCTTGAGGTCGCGGCGCGCGGTCGCGATCAGTTCGACGCCGTCGAAGCCGAGTTCGCCGATGATGTCGATGGCGGGCTCAGGATCGACGGCGGGCGACAGGTCGTGGAAGCACCAGCTCAGACAGCCGACCTTCGGTTGGGCTGAGGCGGGCGAGGAGGCGTCTTCCGCGCTGGCCGCAAAGGGCAGCGTGGCGGTTGCGAGCGCAGTCGTCTGAAGGAAGTGACGTCGATTCATAACAAACAATGCGTCGTAGAACTATGATGGCGGAGGAAAGCGCCAGCTCATTTCGTTTCCGTCAACAAATCCCCAAATGCCGGCAGCAGGCCGTACTTCTTTTGCCACGGGGTGTACATGAAGCCGCGGACGTTCGGCAGCGTTTGGGCTAACGCGAGCCAGCTTTTCACGTCCTTCAAGTCGTCAGCGTCATAGTAGCAGGCAACCAGCGTGCGAAAGCCCTGATCGGCGAAGAACCGCAGACTTTTCTCCCGCGGCTCACCGCCCCAGACGGCCATGATCAAGTCCTTCGGAATATGATTCCAGGAACCGGTGAAGTCGCCGTCCGCGAGGTAGTACTGACCGTGCGCGTTGTGGTTCGGGTCGAGCATGTCGGACCAGACATAGACCTCCGCGTCCGGAGAGTACCGGCGGATGGCCTGCGCCTGCCTGGTGACGCATTCGCCCAGCAGTTCGCCCAGGTTGCGGCCGCGGCAAGCCTGGCAGGTACCGCCCATCCGGACTTCGTCCATGTTCAACAACACGCGGCGCGGATGGACACGTTCGGCCAACAATTTCGCTTCGTGGTCGAAAATGGCATAGACCTCCGGCTCAGCCATGCAGACGGTGACTTGGGAATCGTTGATGACCATCGAATGGTACCAGCTCACGCGGAGGCGGTCGCCGTCGTGGATGCGGCTGCCGGGAAGGAGCTTTAACGGCATCGCCTCGCCGGTGTCGCGCCAGACGCTGAGGTTCGGGTCCCGCAGCGGCGCGTAATCCTTGCCTTCGGTGTAAGTGGTCGTGCCGTCCCCGCTGCGGACGAGCACCGGTGTTCCGGGGCGGCGCAGCACATTGACCGGCCCGACCTCATCAAGGCTCCAGTCGTCGAGCCAAAACTTGCCAGCCTTGCCACCCCACACGCCGGCGTAGAGTCGCACGCGGTCGTTGGTGAGGCTGTTGAAGAGCATCGTCAAATGGCGCCAATCCGCCGTGGCGGGGAGGTTGAACTCGCGCGGGGCGAGCTCGCGGTCACCGGCCAGGACCAGCAGGCGGAAGGCATTCGCGGGTTGCAGGGCTTCGGTCTTCACCCACACGCCGACGCGATAACAGCGATGCGGTTTGACGCGCACTTCCTGGCTGACGCGGCCGTGGCCGTATGGGTTCGCGGTGAAGTTCTGCATTCGCAACGCGGCGCGACCGGAGTGCTTGACCGTTGTGTCGGCGAAGCTGATTTCCCCAGGTTGATCGTGAAAGCCGTAGCCTTTGAAGCGGTCGCCGGTGAAGTCCTCGAAGCCGCCGTTGGCCAGCCGCACCGAATTGTCCGGCACCAGACGCGCCTCGCCGTTTTGCGCGACAAACGGGGCGTCCAAGACGGGCAGGCCCTCGGCGAGATTCCGGTTGTGCGCCAGGATGCCGCCGCCGTAGCCGATCGAGAAAATGGCGGGGATCAGCTCGATTTTGTCTTTGTCGCAGGCGGCTTTCACGGCCGCGAGCCGGCGGAAGTAATCGGCGTCGTGCTGGCAGAGCGTGTCCAGGCCGAAGGAGACCACCGCCCCGTTGATTCCGTGCTGGGCGGCGGTGTCGAGCTCCTGTGTGATCGCGGGCACATCGCTGTCCCGGCCCAAGCCCCAGCCGAAGATCCAGACGAATCGATCCGGCCAGGCGGCGGCGAGGTTGAGCGCGAAGCAGCCGGCGGCGAAACCCACGAAAAACCGGGAGGCGACGCGGCGGCAAGACCGAATCCGGCGACCGGCAGAAAAGGGCGAGTTCATGGTGCCCCGGACGCTAACCGGCGAGGGTCGCGCGCAGAAGCACAAAACCGCCATTGGTTTGCGAGGCGGCTGAAGCGAGCCGGCCCGGCGTTTTCGCGCTTCTCAGCCCCGGTGCTTTCGGGCCAGCGGTT
>JAMCWS010000080.1 GCA_023480605.1 bacterium | reverse complement strand
CGGCGGCGCCGGCGGTCGCTTCGTCACTCGCCACCCAGACCCAGCTCGTTCAGGAGCTTCTGGCGGGCGGCGTCGTCGGCAAGTATGCTTTCAATCTTTTTACGGAACTCGAGCTTGTTGGCCAGCGGGGCCTTCAGCGACGACAAAGCCTGGCGCAGTTCCAGCAGTTTGGCCGTTTCCGGAATCTGGCGGGCGATCGACTCGGGTTCGAAATCCTTGATCGAGTCGAACTTCAAATCGACGGCCATTTGCGCTTCGGGATCTTCAACGAGCTTGTTCTGGACGTCAAGATTCAGCCGCAGCTTCTGGTTGCGCAAGACTTCGTCGAAATTGTCCTTGTCGACGTTGATCGGCTCGCGATCCTCAAGGGGCCGGTCATCTTCGCGCAAGGTGTAGTCGCCCATCATCAACAGCTTGAGCGGCAGTTCGATTTCCTCCTGGGCGCCGCCGGTGGCCGGCTTGTAAACAATGTTTACCCGTTCCTGCGGTGCGACGGATCCTTCTCTCGCCATGTTTCAGAACCTCGCGTGGTTGAATGTGTTGGCATGTATCGACGATTGCCAAGTTACAATCGGGTTAACGTGATTTGAAACGCTTCGGTTTTCAATTTAGTCGTACAACTCATAAAAAATCAAGCACTAAATATGCATTATGATTTTTGCGCGGGGCGCGTCGCGGAGAGGGAAACCGGCAAGACGGCCGGCGGCGGATTCAGACGGCCCCTAATCGACCGGCGTCGCGGATTTCGGCCATGAGGCGCAGGCCCTCGCGGCACGACAGCCGGCCGGCGCGAACCTTGCGCCAACAGTCGGTCAGCAACGGCGCGGCCGGGTCGGCAAGGGGCAAGACCCCCGGTGCAGTTTTGCCCTTCCCCGCCGTCGTTTCGGCGGGTGCAAACTCACTTAACTCGAAGACTCCCAACCTTCCGGTCATTCCAAGGTTACGGCAACGCGCGCAGCCGCGGGCTTCCCAAAAGGTTCCCGGGTCGACCTCGTCGATCAGCAGTCCGGGCAGGTAGTCGGCAAATCGCCACGCGGCTTCGGCGGCGCCTTCGGCCAGCGGCTCGCGGCAGACCGGACAGATGGCATCGCCCAGTCGCTGGCACGTCACGCCCAGCAGGTTGCCGGATAGGTCGCCCGGCGGCCAGCCGAATTGCCGCAGCAGGTCCACGGCCTGGCTCGCGTGGCAAGCCTGCGAAGTGGCGTAGACCCGCTGGCCGGCGTGCACGCGGCGCAAGGCGTCCTCGGCCCGTCGGGCGTCGTCGAGGCCTTCGATGACCGCCACATCGGTCAGGGGGCGGATGCCCGTGGGGGGGTGGTACCGGTAGGCGTCGATGCCGAACAGGATGGCGTTGAGCGTGGTGGTGCGGCCGCTGCGAGGTGGCCCGGCGACTAAAAAAAGGCCCGACCGAGGGGAGCCCAGCATACCGGCCAGGCGCCGGTGCATGGGGTCGGTCAGGCCGATTTGGTGTAAACGCCGACGCGCCATCGAGGTGCTCAGCCGCCTTGGGCCTTGCGCTGGGCGTCGCCGGCTTGATAAGCCGGCATGGCAGCCTCGCCTTCGATCTGCATGCGCTTTCGATCGAGTTTAGGCGCCGGCTTGGGCAGCGCTTCGGGAACCGGTTTGACTTTGGCGGGCTCGGCTTCGGGTTCGGCCTCTTCCGTTGATTCGGCTTCGAGTCGCACCGCTTCGCTCTCCTTGGGAGTCTGGCGGGCGATCTCCGACAGTGTGGTGATGCCCATGCACGCTTTGATCCAGCCGTCACGCCGCATGCTGATCATTCCCTGACGCAGGGCCATATCCTGGATTTCGTCGGTCGTCGCGCGCTCGAGGATCAGTTCCCGGATCTCATCGGTCACTTCGAGCAGTTCGAAAATCCCCAGCCGGCCGTGATAACCGGTATGATTGCATTCCTCGCAGCCATCGCCGTGATAGAATGAGATGCCCTGTTCACGGACATCTTTAAGCGTGACGCCGAAATCGCGCAGTTCATCCTCGGTGGGCGTATAGGGCCGCTTGCAGTTGCTGCAGATCGTGCGCACAAGACGTTGGCCGACGATCGCCTCGAGCGACGAGGTGATTAAGAAGGGCTCGACGCCCATGTCGAGCAGACGGGTGACGGTGGCGGCCGCCGAGTTGGTGTGCAGCGTGGAGAAGACCAGGTGGCCGGTCAGCGAGGCCTGGACGGAAATTTGGGCCGTCTCGACGTCGCGGATTTCGCCCACCAGCACCTTGTCGGGGTCCTGGCGCAGAATCGAGCGCAGGCACCGGGCGAAGGTCAGGCCGACGTTTTCGTTGATGTTGACCTGCTGGATGCCGTCGAGTTCATACTCGACCGGGTCTTCGGTGGTGATCAGTTTTTCGCCCGGGTCCTTGACTTCGGCCAGGGCGGCGTAGAGCGTCGTCGTTTTGCCGCACCCGGTCGGCCCCGTCACCAGCAGAATGCCGTTGGGTTTGAGGATGATTTTCTTGAACCGTTCGAGCACCTCGTCGAGCATGCCGATCTTGCCGATGCCGACCATCATCATGCTTTTGTCGAGCACGCGCATCACGATGGCTTCGCCGTGCACGGTGGGCACGGTGCTGACGCGCATGTCGACCTCGCGCCCCTCGATGTTGAGCTTGATGCGGCCGTCCTGGGGCAGGCGGCTCTCGGAGATGTTCATGTTCGACATGACTTTGATGCGCGAGATGATCGCCACCAACTGGCTGCGCGGGGGCGAGGGCAACTCGCGCAGCACGCCGTCGACGCGGTAGCGAACACGGATGAACGAGGGGAACGGCTCGATGTGGATGTCGCTGGAGCGGTCGTTGATGGCCTTCATCAGCAGAATGTTGACCAGCTTGATGATCGGCTCGGAACTGGCGATCGCCTCGAGGTCGCTCAGGTCGATTTCGGCGTGCATCGTGGTGATGACGTTTTCGTCGGTCGAGATCTCCTGCTCCTTTTCGAGCAATCCCTCGAGCGACTGGTCGCCCATGCCGTAATACAACTCGATCCGCTCTTCGATCTCGGTTTCGTCGGCGATGACGGTCTCGACCTCGCGCCCCAGGATCAGCCGCAGGTCGTCGGCGATCATCGGGTTGGAGGGATCGGCGATGGCGACCACCAGCCGGCCGTCCTCGGCCTCTTCGACCGGTACGACCCGCATCGATTTGGCTTGCTGGGCGCCGATCATCGAGCGCAGGCGAAAGTCGGCCTTGGGATAGGCCGATAGGTTGATCAGCCGCAGGCCGGTTTGCTCGGCGATGATCTGGAGCATGTCGGCGTTGGGCGCCACGACCTCCTGCACGGCCACCGGCTGTTCGTCGTAATGGGCCGCGCCCTCGTCGCTCGTGATGGTCTTGAGCGCTTCGATCTGGTCGGGGGTGTAGTCGCGCTTGATCAGTTGGCGCATCTTGGACTCGACGCTGGCGGCGGCTTCGGTTTCCAGGATGCTGGCCGTCCCTCCCGCCGCGGCGGATCGCCGGGCGGCTGGGTCGCTGAAAAACCGGAATAATTTTTTACCCATTTTTCCGACTTCTTTTCCCGTTGAGTTGCCCCGGCGCCCATTGGGGGGAACCGGGCGGCGCGAATCTCCATCAATACTCTTCGGCCGGAGCCTTGTTGCCGGTGGCCTTCTGACCGCCGTTTTCGCCGCCGTTTTCGCCGGCGAAGCCCTGGCCCATCATGCTCTTGCGCATTTCATCGTAGTTCTGAGCCCGTTCGAGGCAGACCGACCCGGTGATGACTCCCTTGCGATAGAGCATCAGCAGATAATCGTCCAGGGTGATCATGCCCTGCTTGGCGCTGGTCTGGATAACCGAGGTGATGCGGTTGGTTTTCTTCTCGCGGATCAGGTTGGCGACGGCGGAGTTGTTGTGCAGGATCTCGAAGGCCGCCACGCGCCCCTTGCCCGAGGCCTTGGGCAGCAGCGTCTGGGAGATGATGCTCGACAGGGCCACGGCAAGCACCGAGCGGATCTGCTCCTGCTGGTTGGCGGGGAACTGGTCGATGATACGGTCCACGGTGGTCGCCGCGCCGATGGTGTGCAGCGTGCCGAAAACCAGGTGGCCCGTTTCAGCGGCCGTGATGGCCGCCTCCATCGTTTCCAAGTCGCGCATTTCACCGACTAGGATGACGTCGGGGTCCTGGCGCAGCGCGCCGCGCAGCGCGTTGGCGAACGAGGGGGTGTCGACGTGCAGTTCGCGGTGCGAGACGATGGCCCGCTTGTGGACGTGCGTGTATTCGATGGGGTCTTCAATGGTGATGATGTGCACCGAGCGGTTGGCGTTGATCCAGTCGATCATCGTCGCCAGCGAGGTCGTTTTTCCCGAGCCGGTCGGGCCGGTCACGATAACCATGCCGCGTTGGGACTGGAGGATCGGATAAATCGAATCCTTGGGCAGACCGAGTTGTTCGAAGGTGAAGATACGGGTAGGAATGAGGCGCATGACGATGCCGATGTTGCCGAAACAGCGGAACACGTTGGTACGGAAGCGGGCCTGCTCGCTGAAGGCGTAGGCGAAGTCCGTGCTGCCCTGCTCCTGAAGCTGCTGCTGGTTGCGCGGCGGGGTGATCTCCTTCATCAGGCGCTCGGTGTCTTCGGGCGTTAGCGGCTTCGGTTCCAGCGGCTCGAAGTCACCGTGCAAGCGGATGCATGGAGCCTTGTTCACGCGCAGGTGAAGGTCGGCCGCATCGCGATCGACCATGATTTTGAGCATTTCATTGATATCCATAAAAAAACCCGGTCTCCCCTTGTACTTTGGGCAATCCATTTCCGGAAACTGTCACGCGTAATCACGCATAGCGACCACTGTCGCTTCACTCGTCCTCGATTCATACGCTCCTTCTTCGTAGAATCCTTACACGTCGCTCTGGGTGATGCGCAATACCTCGTCGATCGTCGTCCAGCCCAGCAGCACCTTCTCCCACCCGTCCATGCGCAGCGACAGCATGCCTTTAGCCAGGGCCGCGCGCTTGATGCGCGAGGCCGGCTCGCTGCGGATGACCCGCCGCCGCAGGTCGGGGTCCATGACCATGATTTCGTGGATGGCCGTGCGCCCGCGATAGGCGTTGTGGTTGCAGCGCTCGCACCCCCGGCCTCGGAAGAAATCGACGTTGCGAAATTCATCGGGATCGTGGGCCATCTCCACGATGGCCTCGGCCGGCGGATGATAGGCCTCCTTGCACGAACCGCAGATGCGGCGCACGAGGCGTTGGGCGATGACGGCGTGCAGCGAACTGGCCACCAGATAAGGCTTGATGCCCATGTCGATCAGACGCACCGTCGAACTGGGCGCGTCGTTGGTGTGCAGCGTCGAGAACACCAGGTGGCCGGTCAGCGCGGCGCGGACGGCGTTTTCGGCCGTTTCGCGGTCACGGATCTCACCGACCAGGATCACGTCGGGCGACTGGCGCAGCACCGAGCGCAGACCCATCGGAAAGTCCAGGCCGATATCCGTATTGATCTGAATCTGGTTGATGCCCGGAATCTGATACTCGACGGGATCCTCGAGGGTGACCAGCTTGTTTTCGGGCGTGTTGAGCACACTCAGGGCCGCGTAAAGCGTCGTCGTCTTGCCCGACCCGGTCGGCCCCGTCATCAAAATAACGCCGTTGGGCGCCTTGATCAGTTCCTTGAACAGCCGAACCGAATTGGGCAAGAAACCCACGTCTTCCAGACCCATCATGACCTGGGACTGGTCCAGGATACGCATGACGATCGACTCGCCGAAGATGGTCGGCAGCGAGGAGACGCGCAGGTCGAGTTTCTTATCGGCCGTCGTCAGGCGGATGCGGCCGTCCAGGGGAACCCGCTTTTCGGCCAGGTCCATGCCGGCCATGACTTTGAGGCGCGAGATGATCGCGTTCTGCCACTTGCGCGGTGGACTCGGCACCTCGTGAAGCACGCCATCGATGCGGAAGCGGATCGTCACCCCATGGCGGGTGGGCTCGACGTGAATGTCGCTGGCGCGGTCGTGAACGGCGGCGGCGAAGATCAGGTCGACATACTTGACGACGGGGGGTTGGATGTCGTCGGATTCTTTTTCCGTCAGGTCGATTTCGTCCCACTTCTTGGCGTAAGCCGCAGGGTCGTCGCTCTCGGCCAGCGTCTCGTAGATGCCCGTAATATTATCGGAGGCATAATAACGCTTGAGCGCCCGCTCGATCTCGTCTTCGGTAGTCACCATGCCGTGGACGTGCTTGTTGAGTATCCGGGCTACGTCGTCGAGGATCTGGACGTTATGCGGGTCGGAGATGGCCAGCCACAACTCGTTTGCCGTGGCCCGGACCGGCACGACGTTGTATTTGCGCGCGATTTCCGGGGTTACCTCGCCGATGACCTCCGCCGGGATGTCATGCGCGCTCAGGAGCACCTTTTCCATCCCCGCCCCGGCGGCGATGACATCCAAGATGTCGCCTTCCTCCATGTAGCCGGTGGTCACCAACTCCTGCCGCATCCGGGCCGCGCCTTCGGCATCGAACTGACTCACCCAGGTCTGCAAGGCCTTGTCGCCGCCGGCCATTTGCAGTAAATCCTTCTTGGCGCCGGTTTTGACCAGGTTGCGGTTTTTGTCATTCGCCTTGACAGCGAGTTCCGATGGTGTGGCGACGATGCCAGGGGTCTTTTTTTCGGGTTGTTTGGGATCTGCCATGGTTCGGACTTTCTTTTCTCACTGGTTTGCGACACCGCCAATTGACGCCGCCTGCCCAGCCCGAAGTTCAGCGGACTGACACACGCCGAGTGGGCGCCCCGTCACCTTCCGCACCCGTCCTTGCCGTCGTCTACCCGCGGTGTTTTGGTCATTCTCTGGATGATGAACAATTCGAGATGTGCTGGACCGACACCACTTGGTTTTCGCGCTGGGCCGACAAGATGAAAGACCTTGAAGAAAAACGACTTATCCAATCTTTCGCCCACGACTTGCAAGCGCCAGGCTTACGTCATACCAAGTTTAGGCCCAATCCATTTTAGGTGTCAATACATAAGCCTGCCAAATCAGGGCGGAGACGGTTGGGATTTTGCCCCTCCGGGATGGCTGGCATCCAGCGCCGCCTCGGGCGACAGCCAGGCCGCCAGATACGCCTCCGCCGAGGTCGTCCCCAGCGATTCGGGCAGGCGCCAGAGCGCCCACTGGGCGGGTAGACCCGGAGCCAGGCGCCCCCGTGGCCCGTAAGGGGGCGAATCGCCCAGGCCGTGGCCAGTGGCGCAGCCCAAAACTTCCGCCGGGGGCCAGTCGGACGCCAGCGACGCCAGGATGCGCGCCTCGGTCCGGATCGAGAGCCGGTCGTTGCTGGCCAGGCTGTCGGTGCCCAGGGCCAGGCGCACCCCGGCGCGGCGATACTCGCCCAGCGGGTAAGGGGGGTAGCCGAAAAATCGGTGGCTGGCGGGGCAGAAAACGACGCGGGCGCCGCTGGCCGCCAGGCGCTCGGCCTCACCCGGCCGGAGCAGGTTGCAGTGGATGGCCAGCGTGGCGGGGCCGAGGGCGCCCGCATCGGCCGCCCGCTCGATGGCCGATCGCCCCGCCGCGCCGGCGCCGGTCGGCGCGCCCCCGGCCGTCGCCAGCAGGTCGGCCAGCGCCCCCCGCCCCTCGAGCAGCAACTCGTTTTCGTCGGGCGACTCGGCCAGGTGGATGGCCAAGGGCAATCGCCTGAGGGCGGCCCAGCGGGCGGCCTCGCTGAGAGCCGGCGGGACCACCGTGTAAACGGTGTGCGGCGCAACGCCCAGGCGATACGCACCACCCCCGGCCGGCTCCAGTAAATCGTATTCATTCCGCCAATCGGCCCACCGCGTTTCCCAGTCCGCCGGCGCTGGGGCGATCAATTCGGCGAAGTGAATCGCCCGCAGGCCGCTGTGGGCCAGCGCCAGTCGGGCCAGGCCATAGGAGGCGACATCCCACGTTTCCGTGACGCCGTCGGCAAGCAACTCGGCCGCGGCCAGCCGGGCGGCTTCGGTCGCTTCGGCGCCGGCGGGAGTTTCGTCGTCGAACGGCCCGAAACGCCGCCGGGCCTCGATCATGGCGCGCAGCCAGGGCACGAATCCCCGCCCACGGGGAAGCAGGCCGCGCAGGAAAGAATAATCCAGATGGGAATGGGCGTTGAGCAGGCCGGGCGTCAGCAGGTGCTGACCGTGGACGGCTTCGGCCGCCAGGCCGGCCGGGGGACGGGGGGCGCGTTCGACGCGCGTCAGGCGCTCGCCGTCCCATTCGATCAGCAGACCCGCCACCGCCCCCAGCGCTGGATCCAGGGCGTGACGCGCCCAGATAGTGCCGCCCGCCGTTTCAGAGGACATTGGCCTTTTCCACCACGCAGGGCAGGAACATGGCGAACCGGACCGTATTGTCGCTGACGAACTCGGCCGTCACTTTGCCTTCGTGGGCCTGGACGATGGCCTGAACGACATACAAACCGATGCCCGACCCCTCGACGCCGGGGCGTACATGGGCGCGCTTATAACGCTGAAAAACGTCCGACAAATTCACTTCCGCGGCGTCCTGCACCTGGTTGAGAAAGTCGATGCAGGTCGTGTCGACGCGCAACGGCGAGGCCTGGGCGTCGATGCGGTAAGCGCGCAGGCGAATGGCCTCCCGGCCGCTGCCATACTTGATCGAGTTGTTAAGCAGGTTGCTGATGGCCCGGTAGATGAGCGGCTCGTCCAGATCGATGGTGCCGATCCGCGCGTCGATTTCCGCTTCGATCGCGCATTGTCGCCGCGAAGCCTCCGGCATCGACGATTCGATCACGTCGCGGATCGTCTGGGGCAGATCGACCGGCATCCGCAATATCTTCAGCGTTCCGGCCTCGATCCGGCACGTGGTCAGGTAGTTTTCGATCAAGGCCAGGATTTTCTGGTCATTGGCCTGGTTCGTCTCGGCGAACTCGCGCGCGCGTGGATGAAACGCCCGCCTCTCGCGGTCGTAGAGCATCGAGGCAAAGCCGATGATGGACGTCAGCGGAATCTTGATATCGTGGGTGAACATCGCCGCGGTGTCTTCGCGCAACTGGTCGGTTTCCAGTTTCTGAAAGGCTTTCTCGATCGCCATGCGGAACAGGTCGAAGTCGAAAGGTTTACGCAGGTAGTCGAACACCTGGTAATGGACGGCCTCGATGGCCGATTCGGTGGTGGCGTGGCCGGTGATGACGATGATCAGGCTGCGCGGAAAGTGCTCGTGCATGTAACGCAGCACGTCCATGCCGTCGATTCCCCGCATGCGCAGGTCGGTCACCACCACGTGGTAATTGGTCCGTTTGACGGCCTCGATGCCGTCCTGGCCGCTGTAGACGGCCATGACCTGGTAACCGGCCGCGGCCAGCAGGTCGCGCAGGGAATCAGCCATTCGTTTTTCGTCGTCGATGATGAGAACTTTTTTATCGCGCATGTCCCTGGCTCTGAATCCGGCTGAACCGACTGTTTCGAATGAATTAACACCCGGAATTGCGAATAGTTTATATGCCATTACGGCACGGATGCAACCCCCAAAAAAGGCGAATCCCGGTCCCGGCAGCCCCCCGAAACGCGGGATAACATGAATATCGCTCATATCACGAAAGATCACGCATATCCTGGACCATCGCTCAACGCATTTGCATTTGCCTCCGTTCTTGTTGGACAATGACACGGCGGCGGCCTCCCCGGGCCGACGGTCGGGGGAGGCGGATATTGCCAGCCGGGCAAGGCCCGGGACCCCGCCGCGAAATTGTGATTTCACATCCTGCCCATGAGGTTAACACGATGGAGAGGATTCGTATGATGATGAACCGCAGCCTGAAACTTTTCGTTGCCCTGGCGCTGGCCATGAGTCTGCCGGCATCGGCGTCGTCGGCGCCGCCGGCGCCCGCCGGCGCCGACGCGCCCACCCTTCATCCCAGGATTCGGCTCGAAACGTCCCTGGGAGCCATCACGCTCGAACTGGACGCCGAAAAGGCGCCGGTGACGGTCCTGAATTTCATCGCCTACGCCAAGTCCGGTTTCTACGACGGCTTGATCTTTCACCGGGTCATTCCCGGTTTCATGATTCAGGGCGGCGGCATGAAAGCGGACATGAAAAACAACCGTGAGGGGATGAAGGAACCAATCCTCAACGAATGGCGCAACGGCCTGTTCAACAAGCGCGGCACGATCGCCATGGCCCGCCTGCCCCAGAAGCCCGATTCGGCCACCTGCGAATTTTTCATCAATCTCCGGGACAACGACATGCTCGACCAGCCCAATGACGGGGCCGGTTACGCGGTCTTCGGCAAGGTGATCGAAGGGATGGAAACAGTCGATAAGATCAAGGATGTCGCCACGCGCGGGTATAAGGGATACGAGGACGTGCCGATCGAACCGGTGGTGATCCAGACGGTCCAGGTGCTTGACGGCTTCGCCGAAGCGGCGGCGCAAAAAGCCGCCGACGAGGAAATCAAGGCCTTCCGCGATTACAGCGCTCTTAAGGACAGCGGCAACCAGGATGCCATCGTTCCGAGCGTCGTCCGCCTCTACGAAACGCAGACCCACCAAAAAATCACCAAGACGCCTTCGGGCCTGATGTATATCGTCATGCGCGAGGGCAACGGCCCGATTCCGGGTCCCGACGACACGATTCAGGCCCACTTCGTCGGCCGGATGCTGAATGGCTTCGGCATTCTCGGTTCCTACGGCGTCCCGCCGGCCGAATTTCAATACAAGACGGAAATCCCCGCCTGGCGCGAGGCGCTCGGCGCCATGAAAGTCGGCTTTCCGCGCAGCCTGATCGTGCCCCCTCACCTGGGTTACGGCAACAAGGAGTATATGAACATACCGCCCAATTCCTGGCTGATCTACGAAATCGAACTGATGGGCATCAAGACCACGCCGCCGCAGGCGGGTGGAAAAGGATGATGCGGTGTCGCGGCCGCAACGACGCCGGCGGGTGCAAAAGTCCTCTTCCACCGGCCGCGGACGGGTGTTTTACGGGCGCGGTGAGCGAGGATCCGTTACGAACAGGCCGGGCGAAGGTTGATCGGGCCGACGGGGGACGGCGCGGCGGATAGGCCGATCCGGTCCGCGCCTGAGGGCGGTTGAGCAAGTGTGGTCAGCGCCGGCGCGGGACTGGCCGCGCGGGCCTGCTCCTCGGCCAGACGGGCCAGGTGCTCGAGCGCCTCGCGTTGATCCCAGGCGAGTTCGCTCAGCGGCTGGCGGGCCACCTGCAGCAATCCCTTGGCGAGCAGGTCGAATTCATTGCGCGCCGGTTCGTCGAGCGGGAGCCTGGCCACGACGGACAGGCCCATCCCGGCGATTCGTATCCGGATCATCTGATAGTCGTCGGCCGTGGAAGCGGCGGAACGTCGTTCGCTTCCCCGAACCGCACGGGCGTTTCTTAAATAATTGGTGAACATATTCAGGATGTCCATCGGCGCTCCTGCCTAATGCATGAATTCCGCTCCGGCGACCGCCGCTGCGCGGCCGGTCCCCACTCTCTTCGGCAGGAAGCCCCACGACCTTAACCATTGAATGAATGTTAGTGCACCCGCCCGCGACGACTGCCGCGCAGGAGCGTCGGCGACGACGGGAACGAGATTCCGGAGCGGCGGCCACGTTTCAGCAGGCGGCCATTTGTAGAATGCGCTTGAGATCGGACGGCTGAACGGGTTTGGTGAGCGTCGAGGCCTCGCCCAGATCCATCCATTTGGAGTGTTTTAGCGGATCGTTCATCAGGATCACGCGATCCCGACGCACGTGTTCCTTCAGCCACGTGATGATCCGCGTTCCGTTGCCGTCGCTCATGGCCGTGTCGAGCAGCAATACGTCGTAGGTCTGGACCGGCAGACGTTCAATGGCGGCTTTGCAGCTCAGGACGCAGTCCACTTCGTAACCGAAGTATTTTAGCAGGTCTTTCAGATACGCGCAGACGGCAGGTTCTTCATGCATCACAAGCACACGGCGTTGCGTCATCCCCGGGGATTCCATGATCGACAGTCTGCTCCCTCCCCCCTTGAGGCTCGCGGGTATTACAATATTTTAACGATTCCACTTGCCGATCCGTGGAAGGTGATTATCGGCTCTCGGTAAACTCACGGAATCTCAGATGTGTCACGCGCCCCCAGGATAAGGTCCGGACGAAGCACCCTCCCCGGCACTTCGCCCGAACCCTTCCATTCCCCCCGAGTCTCCCGTCACCAAGCATCCCGCGCTCGGTTCAGGCAACTGTTACGAAATTGAGTATAACGCAAACCGACGCCTGCGGCGCAATCCGGTATAATGCGGAAAATAGACTACCGGTATTTGTACGGATAGATCCGGAAAAGTACGGATATCGATCGAGGACGCGGCGGGATTTCGACCCCCTTCGGCGCCCCCCTCTCAGCGGCCGCCGGATCGGGCGGCGGGCGACTCGCCCAAAGCGGCCAGATGCCGCGACCGTGCGCGGGCGATCCCCCAATAGCGGTAATGCCACGGTTCGGGAGCGATGCCCGTTTGCGCGTGGTTGTGGCGGGTGAAACTGACGGCGAAGCCGTAAATCCACGCTTTTTCGCGCAGCCAGCGACCGGCGGGCGAGTCGCCGAAGCTCTCGCGCAACAGGTGTTCCTCGACGCCGTCGGTCAGGTCGACGGCCGTGCCCAATTGGTGCTCGCTGTGGCCCGGCATGGCGATGGTGTTCTGCGCCGGATCCTGCCGGACACGCCGCTCGTATAAGATCTGCTGGCGGGCCCACGGCCGGTAGGCCGAAACGACGAGGAGCCGAACGCCGTCGCGGCGGGCGGCCTCGATCATCGAGGCCAGTGCCTTCGCCGCCGCCTTCCGCAGCCGATAATCCACCTCGTCGTCGCAGCCGGGGCCGACCGGCACAAGGTCGTCGGGAGCATATTCGGGCGGCAGGCCGTGGCGCGCATCGATCATGATCGACCCAATCGCCGCCGTCGAGTCCGGATCGATCGCCTGGGGCTCCGGAGCGAGCCAAACGGCCGGCAGCCAGCCCTTCGAAGAGCTTCCGGCCAGCCGGATCCAAGCGGCGGGCGCTCCGGGGGGGGATTCAGCCATTTGCAGACGGCGTCCCGCGGTCCAGTCGGTTGGGTGGCGGGCCGCGTCCCAGGCGGGCGTGGCGTAAATATCCGGTCGATTAACCAATAGAATTCGGTGGATCGTTTTCGCCGGCGCGGCGGCCGAATGGAGGGGCGGCCCGTCGCCGCCTCCCTGTGCCCCGTTACCGCCGGCGCCCACCCCGGAGGCCGCGGCGTAAATGACCAGCCCCGCCCAGAAAGCGGCGCGGCGAATCGGCGGGGAAATCGACAGGCGTGTCATCCGAGGCGTCCATGATCGGATCGGTCGCTCACCATGCCGGGGAGCGTCGGTATCATAACGCCCGCCGGCGCGCCCGTGCAACGTCCAAGCCGCGCCGGTACGCCCTACAAGACGATCGGCCAGGGCTCGTTGCGCAGGATCGTGCGCTCCGCGTCGGGGATGGCGTCGAGCAACGCCCGCCAGCCTCCGGGGGCGACGGCCGGATGCGGCGCCACTTCAAGATCGAGCAGGGGAGCCAGCACGAAATCGCGTTGGGCGATGCCCGGATGCGGCAGCGTCAGGCGCGGGGTGTCAAGACAAAGGCCGCCGTAAAGGAGCAAGTCCAGATCGATTGGCCGTGGGCCCCACCGCGCGAGGCGGCGCCGTCCCAGTTCGGATTCGATCTTCAGTAACGCATCGAGAAGCGACTCGGGGGGGTGGGAGGTTTTGACCAGCACGGCGGCGTTGAGAAAGCCCGGCTGGTCGGTTATGCCCCAGGGACGGGTTTCGTAGAGGCGCGAACGTCGCCTGACGAGGATCGCGAGGACTTCCATCCGCTCGCAGGCGCGCTCGAGCATCGCCCGGCGGTCGCCCATGTTCGACCCGAGCGCAATGACGATCGGATGGACGGATGTAGTCATCGAATTGCCGTCTCCCGCGAGCGGCGATCGTTAGGCGTTTTATACCCGTCAATGCGTGGCGGCGGCGCGGGGGGCGACTTCGCGGCGCACGTCGCTGACGATTTTGCCGTCGGAGATGCGGATTTCGCGGGGACAATAGGCGGCTATCGAAGGCTCGTGCGTCACGATGACGAGTGTGGCGCCCTGCTCATGCAACTGACAGAAAAGGTTCATGATGTCGTCGCTCGTGGACGAGTCCAGGTTGCCCGTCGGTTCGTCGGCCAGGATGATCGACGGCTCGGTGACCAGGGCGCGGGCGATGGCGACGCGCTGGCGCTGGCCGCCGGAAAGCTGGTTGGGGTAGTGCGTCATGCGATGTTCCAGCCCCATGCGGACCAGCGCCTTGCGGGCCAGATCGTAAGCGTTGGGCGTGCGCCGGTAAAACAGGGGCACCTCGACGTTTTCGAGGGCCGTGGCGCGGGGCAGCAGATTGAATTGCTGGAAAACGAAGCCGATCTTGTGATTGCGGACGTTGGCCAGTTCGTCGTCGTTGAGGCGCGAGACGTCACGCTCGTCGAGCCAGTAGTGTCCCTCGTTGGGCGTGTCGAGGCAGCCCAGGATGTTCATTAGAGTCGACTTGCCACTGCCCGAAGCGCCGATAATGGCCACCATTTCGCCATCCTCGACATGGAGCGTGACTCCGTCGAGGGCATGCACGGTTTCGTCGCCCATGCGATAATACTTGCGGAGATTTTCACATCGGATCATTACTAAGCCTTTCGTTCGACATCTTGCATTCGCCCGTACGGACCGGCCGGCGCGCGCCGGCGGCGGTCATCCCTCACCCGGGCCACCGGACTCATCCCAGCAGGGCGCCGCGGTCGCCGGCCGCCGTGTGACCTTTGAGAAGACGTCGGAAGGCGGCCTGGTCCTCGACGACGCTGTCGGCTTCTTCCATCGTGATCGTTTCGGACTTGACGAGTTGGACGAGGTGCATGTCGAAGGTCTGCATGCCGTCGGTGCCGCCGCGCATCACGTTCTGAATATCTTCGACCCGCCGCTCACTGATCAGTTTGGTGATGATCGAATTGTTGAACATGATCTCGCAGCAGGGGATGCGGCCCTTGCCGTCGGCCGTGCGGATAAGGCGCTGGCAGACAACACCTTGGATACAACGGGCCATCTGTTCGAAGATGAGCGGCTGCTCTTCGTGGCCGAAGAAGTGCGATATGCGCGTGATCGTCTGGCGGGCGTCGGGAGTGTGCAGGGTCGAGAAAACCAGGTGGCCGGTTTCGACGCAGTGCAGCGAGGTTTCGATGGTCTCGCGGTCGCGCAGTTCGCCCAGCAGGATGATGTCGGGATCCTGGCGCAGCGCGTGGCGCAGGGCGCACTTGAAGTCGATGACGTCCTGGTTGACTTCGATCTGGTCGATGATGCACTTCTCGTCGCGGTAGACGAATTCGATGGGGTCCTCGATGGTGATAATGTGTTCGCGCCGCGAGCCGTTGATCAGGTGGATGAGGGCCGACAGGGTTGAGGACTTGCCGCAACCCGTGATACCCGTCACCAACACCAGTCCGCGGTAGTAATTGGCGAACCGGCCGATCTGGGGCGGCAGGTTGAGGTCTTCCATCGTCATCTTTTTCGAGACGATTTTACGGACGGCGAGCGACTTCGTGCCGCGCTGGTGATAGCAGTTGACCCGAAAACGGTCGGTGACGCTCAGACCATAAGAGTAGTCCACCGTGCCGTCGCGCTCGAGCTGGTTCTGGCAGCGCTTGGGCATCATGGTCTCGTTGGCGGTTTCCGTGTCCTCGGCGATCAGGGGGGGGTGCTCCACCGGATGCAGATTGCCGTTGATGCGAATCATCGGGGGGCCGCCGACTTTAAGATGCAAGTCGGAGGCATTCACGCGGATGACCCCTTCGAGCAGTTTCTGAAGGTTAATAGCCATGGTACGTCAACCGCCTTGTCAAACTGGGCAAACGCCGGCTGAACGGGAACAGGTGGACCGCGCGCGGAGGGCATGCGCGCCGAGACGTTCGCCGCATCACTATCCCAAGGGAGCCCGTCCGCTGTCAAGGACGGCGTGTCCGGCCCGACCTTTTGCCGCGTGCGCGTCCCTCGGCATTGGGGTTGCGAATCCGCCCCGCCCGGTGCGCCGGTTACCCCGTCGCGCTCTCGCCCTTGCGCCGGGGCAGTTTGGCGCCCGTTTCGCGAAGCCAAGCGGAAAGCCCGGCGTCGAGTTCGCGCACGCGGTCGGGCATCTCCGCCGACAGGTCGCGCGCCTCGGACAGGTCGTCGTCGAGGTTGTAAAGCTCGAATTCCCTGCCGACATAGCGCTTGATGAGTTTCCACGGGCCGCGGCGGATGATGCTGTAGGGCACGATATCCGTGTAACAGAAATGCGGGTAGTGCCAGTAGAGCGTGTCGCGCCCCAGCGCGCCCGATCCGGTCAGCAGCGGCAGAAGGCTTACGCCGTCGATTACGCGGCCGGTCGGCAACGGCGCGCCGGCCGCCGCGGCGATCGTCGGCAGGAAATCCATGCTGATCACGGGCGTTTCGCAAACCGACCCGGGTGCGACCACCCCCGGCCAGCGGACGATCTGCGGCACGCGGATGCCGCCTTCATATGGATAAGCCTTGGCCTCGCGTAATGGACTGTTGTTGGTCGAGCCCTTGAATCCGCCATTGTCGGAGGTAAAGATGACGATCGTGTTGTCGGCCAGGCCCAGTTCGTCGAGCGTCGCCATGATCCGGCCGACGCTCTCGTCCACGCTTTCGATCATGGCGGCGTAGACGGGGCTTTTCTGATTGCCGCGCGGCTTGGCCTCGTATTTGGCGACCAGCTCGGGCTTGCCCTGGTTGGGCACGTGAACGGCGTAGGGGCACCAGTTGAGGAAAAACGGCCCATCCTTGTGGGCGCGGACGAAGCGGTCGGCTTCGTCACCGAGGCGATCGGTCAGGTATTCACCCCGGCGACGCGCCGGCAGGTTCGGGATGCCGTCGGGATGATCGCCATCGGTGTAAGGGTCGAAGTAACTGGGCTGGTGGCCCAGTTCGGCGCCGCCGATGTTGACGTCGTAGCCCTGGGTGTCGGGATACCACGGCCGGTCGCCGAGGTGCCACTTGCCGATGTGGCCGGTGGCGTAACCCAGCGGCTTGAGCACCTCGGCGATGGTCACTTCATCGTGTCCGAGGAATTGATGGTTGCGCGGGCAGAAGAGCCCTTCCTTGTCGCGGGCGAAACCAGTCGGATTTTTTCCGTCTTCAACAGGGATATTGGGCCGGATCCAGTCGGTGATGCCGATGCGGGCGGGATAGCGGCCGGTCTGGATGGCCGCGCGGGTGGGCGAGCAGACGGCGCAGGCGGCGTAGGCGGCGTTGAACTTCATCCCCTGGGCGCAAAGCCGGTCGATGTGGGGGGTTTCGTAGTATTGCGAGCCGAAACAACCCAGGTCGGCCCAGCCCATGTCGTCGATCGTGATGAGGATGATATTGGGTCGCGCGCCGCGCCTGCCGGCGGCTGTGGCGTCGGCCGTTCCGGGGGCGGCCGTCCGCGCACAGCCGGGCGTTAGCCACGAAGCCGCGCCGCCTAGTGCCGTCGCCAGGGCGCCGAGTTGTTTGAGGAACACGCGTCGGCCGCATGGCCCCGATGTTTCGCCGAGCGATCCGCCGTCGAAACGAAAAGCCGCCATTTCCATGATTTCATCTCCATCGTCCGTGTCACTCACCGTCTGCGAGTGAAAAATCGGGGCGCGTTTTTTACGTCGGGCAACGTCGGATTTTAGCCATCGGGCCGGCGCCATTGTCAAGGAAAACGCCCCGAATGGGCGCATTCCCCGCCCAGTCCGGCTGCGCGGACGAACAAACCGAAAAGAGATTGATGTTGTCCGGCGGGCGGGGCAAAATAGGGGCCGTGAGGGGAGCAACGATGTCCGAAACGGCGACCGATATCCATGCCTGGTGGCCCGAAGCGGCCGCCGAATGGCCCGAAAGCGACCGCGACCGCCTGGCCCGGCTCGATCCGGAGCGCCTGCCGGCGCACGTGGCCATCATCATGGACGGCAACGGCCGTTGGGCCCGTCAGCGGGGATTCATGGACCGGATCCGCGGCCACGAAGCCGGCATCGAATCGGTGCGCGAGGCCGCCCGCACCTGCGCGCAGTTGCGCCTCAAGGCGTTGACCCTTTACGCCTTCTCCAAGGAGAACTGGCAACGGCCGGTCCGCGAAGTGACCGCCTTGATGGCCTTGCTGACGCGTTTCCTGGTGAATGAGCGTGGCGAACTGATGGACAACGACATCCGGCTGCGGACGGTGGGGGTGCCCGCCGACCTGCCCGACGGCGCGCGCCGCGAACTCGAAGAAAGCATTTGCCTCACCGCCGGCAACCGGGGACTGGTGCTCAATCTGGCGCTCAGTTACGGCGGGCGCGACGAGATCGTACGCGCCGCGCGCCGCGCGATGGACATGGCGCGGGGCGGCGAACTGTCCCCCGAGGGTCTCGATGAGACCGCCTTCGCCGGACTGCTCGACACCGCCGGCCTGCCCGAACCCGACCTGCTCATCCGCACCAGCGGCGAGATGCGCGTCAGCAACTTTCTGCTCTGGCAAATCGCCTACGCCGAGATCCACGTCACGGGTGTGTTATGGCCGGATTTCCGCCGCCCGCAACTGCTTGAGGCGCTGCTTGATTATCAACGACGGGAACGACGCTACGGCCGGGTTCCCAACGCCAGCCCGGAAGAAAGTTAGCCCTTATTCATGCTCTCCGCCCGCATCATCTCAGGCGTTCTCTTCTACGCGCTTTTCTTTCTCGGCCTGTTTAATCCCTTCTTCTACTGGGTGCTGCCCGTGCTGCTGACGCTGGCCTGCCTGCGCGGACTGTATGAGTTCATCCACTTCGGCTCGCAGAAATACACCTGGCCTTACCAGTTGCTGGCGATGGCGGGGGGAGTGGCGATGCTGGCCGACGCCTATTACAGCGCCAATTTCGACACGGGCCTGTTGATCCTGGGCATGCTGACCGTGCTTTCCCTGGGTTTGGGAACGCTGACGATGCACCAAAATTTCGACGAGGCGGCCGGCAACTGCGTCATCGGCACGCTCTATGTAACGCTGCCCCTGGCGCTCATCACTTACATCTGGCGCAAGGCCATCGAGGCCGACAACAGCAACGGCCAGCACTACCTGATCTTTCTCGTGCTGGTCACCCAGGCCTCCGATATCGGGGCCTATTTCGTCGGCCGGGCGTTCGGCCGGCACAAACTGGCGCCCCGCCTCAGCCCCGGTAAAACGATCGAGGGCTTCATCGGCGGCGTGGCTTTCACTTTGCTTGTAGCGGTCGCCATGAAACTGTGGTGGAACAACATCGACCGCATTTTCACCTGGCCCGAGGTCGTCGGGCTGGCGTTGATTTTCAGCGTCGTCGGACCGATTGGCGACCTGACCGAAAGCCGACTCAAGCGCATCGCGGGGATCAAGGATTCCGGGCGCACCTACACCGGCCACGGCGGCGTGCTCGACATTATCGACAGCCTCCTGTTCACAACGATTATTTATTACGCCTACCTGTGGATTTTTCATCCTTCGATCGTCTAGAATGAGCCCCTGGCGAGGTGGATTGCCGTCGGAGCCCGTGCCGCGAGTTTGGTTACGCCGGAAGGCATGCCATGCGAGTTCTGCGAACAGCGGCGAGGTGCATTTTTTACGAACTGCGCCTGCGGCGGCCGCCGGGGGCGAAGGCTGGCACCGAGCCCCTGCGTCCGGTGCACTTCGTCCGCGTTGGCGAACACATCGGCGAGGCCTGCCCGTCGTTGCGCGGTGGAGAAACGATTCATGAAAACCGCCAGGCGATCGAGGCAATGCTGGGGAACCTGGAGACTCGCTGGCTGGACCTGCCTCCCACCGAGGCGGCTGCGCAAATGCGCGAAGCCTATCCTCTCCAGCCCTCCGCCCGGACCGCCATCGAGTTGATTCTGCACGACCGGGCCGCCCGCGCGGCCGGCAAACCCCTTTACGCTGCCCTGGGTCTGGACCCGCCCGACGGCATGCCTTCGTGCTTCCCCATGACGCTGGGCACGGAGGCCGACATGGAGCGGCGGCTTGCGGAGGGGCGCGAATTCACGGCCATCAAAGTCAAATACACCCGCGGCGCCGCCGACGATCTGAAAGCCCTGCGCTGGCTGGCGCAACACACGGGCAAGGCCCTGCGCATCGACGGAGGCGGACTCTGGACCTTCGGCGAAGCGCGCGAGGCGCTGGGGGCGCTCCACGACCTTAACATCGAATACATCATGCAGCCCTTGCCGCCGCACCGCGATGAAGAAACCAGGGAGTTGCGCCGAGTCAGCCCCGTTCCGCTTTTCGCCGACCTGGACGTCGGCCCCACAGGCAGCCTCGAGCATCTGGCGGGCATTTATGATGGCATCTCGGTCCGGTTGATGAGCTGCGGCGGCATCGCCGAAACGTTGCGTATGATGCGGCGGGCGCGGGAACTGGGCTTGCGGGTGAGCCTGGGCTCCACCATCGAATCGAGCGCCGCCGCGACGGCCGCCGCCCACCTGGCGGCCGAAGCCGATTACATCAACCTATGCGGCCATCTGCTGGTGGAAAACGACCCGATCGACGGCCTGACGCTGTGCCAGGGCCGGCTCCACATGCCGTCGCGGCCAGGCCTCGGCATTGCGATCCGGCAGGAATATCTGGATTATCTGGAGTAAAGGCGCGCAACACCCGTTCGCGGAGCAAGCCGTAACTACTCGCGCCGGGCGCTGGCGGTGATGCCGGGGAAGTCGGCGGGCAGCTTGGTGTGAATCGTGTGAGTTGGGGTGTCAACCCGGAGAATGAACGCGCGCACCCACGGTATGAGGGCTATCCGCCCGTCGGGGCGCCGCAGGCGCAACCGCGGTTGAGCTCCGCCCAGGTCGAGGCCATCCACGGCGCCGATGGGGCCGAGGACGGCGTCGATCACCCGGCATGCCTGGAGATCGGCCTCCCAAAACCACCCGTCGGGCAGATCGGGCAATTCCTCGCGCGGCAGGCAAAGATCCACGTCGCGCCACGTCTCGGCCTGGTCCATCGTTTCGACCCCCGCCAGGGCGATCAACCAGCGGTCCTGATGCGACCGCATCCCAACCGCCTCGACCGCCTCGACACGGCCGCCCGGATGGCGCGCCCAGAGCCGGCCGCGTATAAGAAGCGCGCCATCCAACACCGGCGGAGCCAGCGGGATGGCGCTAATTTCCCCCCGCACGCCGTGGGGACGCATCAAATGCGCGACAGCCAGCAACTGTTCGGCCTCGGGCACCGGCATCGGGATCGGACAGCCTATTCGATGATCTGAAGCAGCGACTTCTTGTGCAGCTTCGTGGCGGCGGCCGAAAGAATCTTTCGGATCGCCTTGGCGGTCTGGCCACCCTTGCCGATGACCTTGCCGTCGGA
>JAMCWS010000090.1 GCA_023480605.1 bacterium | reverse complement strand
GATAGCGGTCGAGCATGCTCGAGTAGTTATATTTATAAGGATCCCAGTACATAATCATCGAATGCTCGTATTCAGCGCCGTTAAGCAGGTCGAATAGGCGCTGGTCCTCGTTGCCGTTGGAATCCCACACGAGTGCCGCCTCGCCGCCCAGGCCGGCGAACTTGCCCGGCGACCCGTGACGCATGTAATCGATGAAGTCGTGGATGCCGAGGGGCCAGTAGTTGACGCCGTCGAACATGAAATTATCGACCTGGCCGTCGAGGTTGCAGTCGACCCGGTCTGATATGCGCGCCGATGGATAAAACGTACCAATCGAGACATCAAACGCGAAGCCGTCGCTGTAGGGATAGTCGTGTTGCTTCACTCCGACGAAATGCCTGGCATACCACTCGGCCGCGTTAAAGCCCGTGCGCGGGTCGCGTGGGCAAAACCGCGTCAGGTTGGGATGGAAGGCCTGGATCACCTTGGTCTGGTTGAGTTTGTCGCTCAGACTGACGAGGCTCAGGACGTTGAAGTCGTACATCAGGTTGGCGTTGGCCGCGACGTAAGTGCCGGCGGCGCGGGCCGGCCAGCCGCGCGCCGTCGTGGCGCGGCGCACAGTGATCGTTTTGGCGGTCTCGTCGAGCATCGTGATGCTGCCCAGTTCGGCGTTGAGCCAGTCGAGCCGGCCCTCTCCGTCGCGCGGACAGATCACCACGTCCTTGTTGTAACTGTCCTGCCCCACCTTGTCGCGCAGGGCGTTGACGGTGGTCGGGAAGGTGTTGGGGCGGAAGGGCACGACGTCAGGCACCTCGATGGTCACCGTTTCCGTGTCCGCCGGCAGGGCGTTCAGGCTGTTGCATCCGGCGTCCCAATTCAGATAACCGAGGAAATCGGTCACGGGGTAAATGTCGGTTTTGTATACTTCCAGGCGCTGATCGCGGTCGATGATCGCCAGATCGAGCAATCCAAGGTCTTCCAGGCGTTGGCGCGGCAGGAACGAAAGCGCCCCGCCGAACCACATCCCGTCCTGGATGAGGACCGGACGCCCGGGGAAACGCTGCTTCCAGGATTCATCGGCGAACTTGCGCAGGTCGACCCTCAGGTCCGAGACCGTCATGTCTTCCCAGTCGTATTCGGGAATGAGTTGGGGAGTGATTTCACGGAAGTTGATCGGTTTGGGGTAGCCCATCGTTTCAAAATCCAGCGCCCAAACTGTTTGCGGAATGAGCAGGAACAGCGCCAACCAGACGTAGTTTCTCCGGCGGCGCCCCGTCGCTGGATACGGTCGATTACCGTTTTGTTTCTTCATGTTTGCGCTCCCGTCACGTCGGAGGCTTTGCGGCGCTTGTGAATATAACACATGAGTTGCGGCGCCCGAAGTCCAATTCCCGCTCGATTGCGCGGTTTTGCCAGGACCCTCCCCGCAAATTTACTCGTGTGTGGGACGAGTCGCTGGAGATATTGCGCTTGGCGCAGGGGGCAAGTGAAAAACCCTCCGTCAGGCAAAACCGGCGTGATCACGGGACTGCGTTACCGGCATATCGCGGGCTTGAGCCGGAGAGGATGGCGTGATTGAACCCGCCAGGTCGTTGGTTTATTAGACAGTGCCGCGCACCTTGGCAAAATTGAAGATAGTTCCGGTAATTCTCCGGGTTGATAGATCTGCCGTCATCGCGTAGTCTTGTCAGCGGCAATGGAAGCCGTCGCCGCCGGCGCGTTCGAGTCCCACTTTACTCTTTCAGGATAACCCCGATGAAAACGTGGCGTCTCATGATCCGCAGAGGTTTTTTGCTTGTTGCCTGCCTTACTGGTTTGAGTTCCGCATTGCCCGCCCAAAGCAACGCGCCCAATCCGATGCCCAATCCCGGCTTCGAGCAAATCGAGGGCGTGGCGGCGGCCGCCCGAGCCGCCGGTTGGGGCGGGGGGGCGTTCTCCAGCAACGACGCCCACTCCGGCCGCGCCGCCGCCCTCCTCCGCAGCGATGGCACAATGCCCTCCCTCATGCAGGTCACCCTTGGCGGCGTCCGCAGCGGGCGATTGACTTTCTGGTACAAGGCGCTCGAAGGCGCGTCGGCCTTCAGCCCCCTTCCCGAGTCCAGCCTGCGCTTCGACGTCATACCGGTCGACGCGAACGGCAAAGAATCGCCGGCTCACGATCGGCGTGTTTACGCCGTTCCCGCCGCCGAGATTGGCGACGGCCGTTGGCATCGCGGCGAAATCGTCTTCAATTACCTCGATCAACCCGTGGTGGCGAGTGTTGTTGTCGGCCCGCGCGTCAATGAACTGAACACCTCGACGATGCCGACCGGCCCCTCGGCGATTCTTTTCGACGACCTGGGCATTGCCCCGCTCGGCCCGCTTGCCCGCTTGGGGATGCCAGTGTTCATGGAGACGCCCGGCCAGGAGGGCGAGGACGGCCGGCTGGTCTGTGAGTTGTTCAACGACGGCGACGCGCCTATGAATGAGGTCATCGCGGCGCTCAGCCTGCCGAAGGATGCCGACCTCGCCACGACCGAACCCGTCCGCCGCGTCGAAGCACTGGCGCCGAAGGCCGCTGTCCGCTTCGCCTGGGGCGTGCGCGGACGGCGGGCCGGACGGACCTATCCGTTGGCGATCGACCTCCAGGCCCGCGCCGTCCCGGCCGCGCACGCGGTGCTTGTTCTGCGGCCCGCCGTCGAGTTGCGCGAACTGGCCGTGCCCAGTCTGGTTCTCTGGCAAGGCGCGCGCCAGGATGTGTCGGTTGTCGTCGCCAACGTCGGTCATGCGGCCGCGTCGGACGTCCGCGTGGATCTGCGCGCGCCGCGCGCCGCGCGGTGCGTCGCGGGTGCTCCGAGTCAGGCGATCGACACCCTCCCGCCCGGCGCGACCCGCCCTTTGACGTGGACGCTCGCGGGGGTCGAACCCGAAGGCCTTCAGGCGCTGACCGTGTCGGCGGCATCCGCCGGCGACACGGCCACCTCCACCACCGCCCGCCGCGAATTGATCGTCAGCCGGCGGGTGGCGGCCGACTCGACGGCGGCCACGTCCGTCACCGCCGCGCGACGGGCCGGCCAGGACTTGATTCTCGAAAACGCCCGTCTGCGGTTGCTTTTCCCCAAGAATCCCGCCGGTTTCGGACCCGCCGAGGTCCAGGTCCGCCAGGATGGGGCGTGGCGGCCGGTTGGCGTCATGCCTTGGCTGGCGCGCGTGCGCTTCCGCGGCCTCGCAGAACGGACAATCGAACACGCTTTCGCCGCTTCGGTGGCCGCGACTGCCTCATCCAGCGGCGCCTCGACCTTGACCCTGGCCGCCCGCTGGCGCGATCAGGACGGTGGCGCCTGGCGTTGCGACAGCGTCTTCTCCCTGGCCCGCGGCGCGCGTTGGGTCGACGCCGCCACCACGCTGACCGTCGATCGGCCGCGTGACCTGCTGCTGGCCGAGGGCGCCGTCCTCCTGGCGGGCGAAGGCACGACCGGTCGCGCCAAGGATCTGGCTCTATTTCCGGGCCTCGATTTTATCGGCGCCGTAGAACGTTCCTCCGCCATCTGGAATCCGAACAACCTGGAGAAGGACCAACGCGTCGCGCCCGATCCCCTCAAGATCACCATCCCCTTCATGGCTGTCAGCGTTCGCGGCGCCGCCGTCGGTCTCATGTGGAATGCCCTGGACCGCTGGGACGGCACGCACGACTCGCTCTCGGCCCGTTTTCTCAGTCCCGATTTCGAGGAGAACCACGCCCACCACTGGATGTCGCTGTTCGCCCCGACCGTTCCGGAGTGGGTCGATGAAAACACGCGCGAGGCGGCCCGCCCGTACCGCCTCCAGCCCGACCGGCCGCTGCGTTTCCGCTACCAGGTCGTGGCCCACGCCCCGGCCTCGGTGCTCGATGTGCAGCGCGACTGGCTCGACCGCCACGGCCCGCCGGCCGTTCCGCCCAAGCCCTGGTCTTACGAGCAATTCATTCGCCTTGCCCTCGACGCCGATAACGCCCTGCGGTTCGAAGCCGACCGTCAAACGTGGTTTCACGGCGGGCCGGGCATGACGCCCGGCGAAGGCCAATTCAATCCCCAATTGGCCACCGACATGTGGATCGATTCGATCAGGACGACCGACACTGCCCGCCGGGCCGCCTGGCGCGAACGCGTGATGAAGACGGCCCGGACCCATTCCGACGACCTGGAATTGAACCTGCCCTTTCACATCGGCCTACTCGCCCCGGCGATCGACGGCAACCGGCGTTTCGTCGGCCGGATCATGGAAGAACAGCTTCCCGGCGGCGGTTGGCCGCTTAAAAAGCACGCCGGTCTGCCCGAGTGGATCGGCCAGGATGGCGCGGTCGCCTCGGGCACCTGCGCGCTGGCGGCACGCCGGCTGATGGAATACGCCCGCGTCACCGGCGCCCCCGACGCCTACGCCGCCGCCCGCCGCGGTCTGGCGGCCCTCGAACGCGATCCGATCCCGCGCGGCGGCCAGACATGGGAAGTGCCCGTCCAGGTCGCCGACGTCATTGTCGCCGGCCACGCCGCCCGGCCCCCGCTCCACGCCGTGCCCCTCGCGGGC
>JAMCWS010000061.1 GCA_023480605.1 bacterium | reverse complement strand
AAGCCCGGCCACCCGGCTCATGTCCGCCTTGAGCAGGTCGATTCCCGTGCCGATCAGCACGGCCAGACGGATGTCGTAATAATTGCCCACGACGAGCAGCGCCATCCCGGCGCCCAGGTGGGCGCGGTAACGCCATAGATAGGGGTAGAGCGGCTTGAACTTGCGGATCATTCCGTCGGGAGATCCCTTCGCGGGCGGTTTTGCGCCCCCGGCCGCCTGGCCGGTCCGAATCGGCCTGGCAGCCCGTCCGCCGGGGCCGCGCCACCGCGGCGCGGTGATCGAGAATGGCCCAGTTTAGCACAAACCCGCCCGTCAACAACCTTCGATTCGCCTCCCGGCGGCAGCATGGCCGCCCTGGAGTATTTCGCGCTCCCCTTTAAATTTTACCCCGTTCGTCCCCGACGCAGTGATGAATCCCGACACTAGCGAAATGGGATACTCGGTATTTTGAATCCGGCGTGTTCGGGTTGGGCAATTAACGCCGAAAAACGCCGGGCCGTGGGCGGCTACGCAATGAATGAGAATCCGCCGCCCGGTTTTCGCCTGGGCATCAGGCTACCCAACGCCCGCGCAACAATCCGCCCCGAACGCGGCCGGCCGCCATCGCGAGGTTGGCAACGGCGTCGTAGAAGGGGAATCGACGCTCAAGGGGCGACGAGCCCGCGCAAGCGGCCCAAGGGGCTTTGAGCAATGCTTTGATTACCCAGCCGACGATGCGCGGCTCGAACCAGGCCCGCGCGCCCCACTCCCCGCGCCACTTGGCGAACAGGTCGGCGTTGCCGATTCCGTAGTGATAGGCCTGGAGCCAAAGGCCGGCGATCGTTGAGCGGTGATAATGGGTGACGGCCGCCGCGGGCGCGTAGACGAGGCGCCAGCCGAACCGCGCCGCCCGCCAGCACCAGTCGGCGTCTTCGCCCGCGACAGCCAGGGCTGGATCGAATCCACCCACCTCGTCGAAGGCCGCGCGACGGATGGCCAGATTGGCCGTCGCCGCGAAAGGCGGCGAATAACGCCGGCCCGGCGCGAGGAACTTTTCCTGGTCCACCCAGCGGCGCCGGGCGATGTAGGCCTCGACGGCCGTCTCCGGCGGCGCGGGCCGGATCGCGCCCGCCACAACGCCGACGCCCCGGCCGCCGGCGGCGCCGATCGGCGGGCCGGCCTTTTCGATGGCGCGGGCCAGTTCAATCAGCCATCCCGACTCGGCCACGCAATCGCTATCGAGAAACGCCAGCCACTCGCCCCGCGCCGCGGCGGCGCCGCAGTTGCGCGCGCGGCAGCGATTGGGCGCCGGTTCGTCGATCAGGCGGACCCGGCCAGCGGTTATGGCGTCGCCGGCCGCCGCGCGCACCGACTCGGCCGTGGCGTCGATCGAGCCGTTGTCGACGACGATCACCTCGTAATCGGCGGGGGAAGCCTCGCCCGCCAGCACGCTAGCCAGGCAGCGGCGGATCTCGGCGGCGCGGTTGCGCACGGGAATAACGACCGAAATTTTCATGGGCCAAGCTTACTCGACACGCCCGTTATTGAAAAGCCGGAACCGGCCGCGCCTGCCGGGCGGATCTCGAATCTGCTCGAGACCATGATCGTGATGTGCATAAAAGGAGACGAGGAGACTGATTGGGGACAAGGAGAGAAAACAGAACGACAGGATCGTCCAATGGGCATGAAGGGCGGGGCATGCCCGGATTCCAGTGGTTTTCGCCCCCCTTGTCTCCCTATGTCGCCTCGTTCCCTCCTATGACCGTGGAATGGATGATCGACGGTCTTTAGCGAATAATCTTGAGATGCGCCCGCGTCCTCTCCTCGTGCGCGACGGCCCTTGGCTTTGGCGCGTGAAAATGTTACGAATGCTTTGCCCGCTCGAGGCGGCGCCGTGGGCCTTTCCGCCGCAGTCGGCGCGAAAAACCGGGCGCATTCGGCCGCGCCGCCTCGCCCGCGCCACCCTCCGAGTTGATAGGACGATCCGATGCCCGAGGCCGCCCTGGTATCCACGCCCCCCGGTTTGCGCGCCCGCCGTGTTGGTTTGGCGTTCGCCTGCCTGCTTTTCGCGTTCCTCTACGGCCGCTACCTGGTCGGTTTCTCGCCTTCGGGCGGCGACATCGTCAATCAATATCTGCCCTACCAGCACCTGATCCGTAACGCCTTGCGCCAGGGCGGCCCGCCATATTGGAATGCCTTCACCTTCTGCGGCCGCCCGCTCATGGCGGACATCCAGATCGGCGTGCTATATCCCCCCAACTGGCTGCACTGGCTGCTGCCGTTGCCGCTGAGTTTCGCGTTGGTGCTGGCCCTCCACGGGGCGTGGATGATCGCCGGTTGCTGGCTGCTGGGGCGCCACTGGCGGCTACGCGCGTCCGCCATCGCGCTGGCGACCGTTCTTTTCTGCGCCAGCCCGTTTTTTTCCTACAAGCTCGCGCGCGGCGTCATCCTGTTCATCTATGTCGGGGCCTGGTGGCCGTGGCTGGTGCTGGCGGTCTCGCGTCTGGCGGCGCGTCCGAATTTCGGCCGCATGGCGGCGCTGGCCGTGGCGCTGACCTTCTCGCTGCTGGCCGGCTCGCCGCAGATCACTTTTTACGGCTGGATCATCACGCTCGCCGTGGGGCTGGCCTTACCCGTGGCGGCGGGCGAGGCTCCGGCGGCCCTCCGGTGGTTGCGCCGCGCCCTCTGGATCGGGGGGGCGTTCGCCGCGGCGCTCGCCCTGGCGGCCCCGCAGATCGCACAAACATATCATTTCATCGCCAACTCGTTCGAGCGCGGCGCGGGCGCCTCGTGGGACTACGTGACCGACGGATCGCTCTCGCCGCATCTCTTCTGGCTGCTGGCGAATCCGGCCTTGCTGGGCATCGGATTCCGCGAGGGCTATTACTTCGGCTCGAGCCTCGACGTCGGCGAATCGTGCTTCTACGATCCGCTTTGGATCGCGGCGCTGCTCGTGCCGCTGGGGCTCGTTCTATGGGGCCGGCGCCCCGCCCCGGCGCCGGTCGCATCAGTCGATTCGGTCGCCGACGATTCGTCCCGGCTTTACGCACGGCTGACCTGGCTCGCCGTCGCCGGACTCGTGCTGGGAGTGGCGCTGGCGCCCGGGCGATACAGCCCCGTCTTCAAGCTGTTCTACGACATCGTTCCGGGTTTCAACCGGTTCCGTGTACCGGCGCGCCTGATGGTCTTTTTCATGACCGGCCTGGCGGTGCTCGCCGCCCTGGTTTATCAGGCGTTTCTGGAACGCGGATTGGCTCGCCGATCCCTGGGCATGCTCCTCGTCGGCGGCACGGCGGCGGCGCTGGCGCTCCTGTGGATCACCTTTGCCATGCAAAACGTCATCGAGTATACGGTCAACCGCGAATATTGGGCCGGCATGCCGCCTGAATTGCGCACGGCTTACACCGAGGCGATCGGGCGCCACGCCTTCTGGGTCGCGCTGCGCGCCTCGATCGGGGTGATCCTGGCCGCCGCCGCCCTGTGGGCGCTCAACAGACCTGGGGGGGGCAGAGACGTTTTATCCCCAGACCGAGTTGGTCTGCCTGCTGCGGGCCGAGCATCGCGGCGGCCGCATCCTCTGGCTCGATAACGTCAATTACTGGCAGTTCGACCAGAACCAGCCCGAGATTTATCCCAATCGCCTGGTCATGCGGGATTTGCCCGAGGCGCGCGGCTACGACCCCGTCAATGCGCGCTGGATCGGGCAGTGGTTCAACCTGCTCGCCGGCCACGACCTGGACGCCAATCCGCAGGGATTCATGTTCGTGGAGCAAATCGAGCGGCCGGCCTGGCTGACGCTCATGGGGGTCGAGACGGTGGTCAGTTACCTGGATCCCGGGCCGGTCGAAGGGCTGCGGCTTGTGAAGGAACTCAAGTTTCCCCCGCCGCCCGAGTTGCCGCGCTCGGCAGGCGGCACTCTCAAGGTCTGGCGCAACGAACGGTTCCGCGGCATGGCCTTCGCCGCACCGGCGCCCCAATCAGCGGCCAACGCGCTCGAGGCCCAGCTCCGTTCGGCCGAATTGGCGGCAGATCCCCGGCGGCCGGCCGATCAGGCCATCGTTATCGACGGATTGCCGCCGGAGGAGGCGGCCGGGCTGGCCCGCTCCGTCGACTCGCGGTTCAAAGTCGCGCCGCTGCCCGCCGGCCCGAATAGCTTCAGTTACGCGGTGGAATATCCCACGCCGGCCCTGCTCTGCCTGGCCCAGAGCGCCTGGGGGGGCTGGGGCGCCACGATCGACGGCGAACTGGCGCCGCTTTACACGATGTGCGGCACCTTTCTGGCCGTCGTCGTTCCGGCCGGAAGACACGAGGTGGTTTTCGAGTTTGTCCCCGACGGACTTACCCTGGGCCGGATGATCGGCCTGCTCGCGCTGGTTGTGCTGCTTTACGGGTCGGTTCGATCGTGGTGGATGGCGCGGAAAGCGGCGCCGCGGGAGTAGGGCGGTTCAGCATTCCGGAATCGTAAGCGTACTTCTCCTTTGGCCAAGTGTCGATTACGATTACGGAATTTTATGCCCAATATGGGGAGTCATTCCCGGGCGGC
>JAMCWS010000256.1 GCA_023480605.1 bacterium | reverse complement strand
CGGCGGCCGCCTCGGTGACCCCCGCCGCGTCCAGTTCTCCGCTGGTCAGGGCAGCCGACGGCGGAAGGGCGATGCGCGCCACGTGTCCGGCCGTCCGCACGCGCAGCTCGCGGAGGGGAACCGCCCCCAGTCGGTCGGGCAATCGCGCCAGCCCGGCCTCGCTCAGAGCCGCCAACGCCCGGGCGTTGAGGCAGCCGCCGCAGACTTTGCGGCGGGGAAAGGCGGCCTGGTCGACCAGCAGCACGGAGGCGCCCACGCGGGCCAGTTCGCGCGCGGCCAGCGCACCGGCCGGGCCGGCCCCGACGACGACGGCGTCCCAGGCCTGGCAGGCGATCGCGGCCAGATCCGGCGCGAGGGGCGATGGCGATTCGATGCTCATGACCGGCACCGTCCAGACGAGAAGTGAAGATCATTCAGTAATGACAGGTGAGTCATTCTACGAAGGGATGGCGTCGATGACCACACAAAAACGAGCCGGTTCGGTCGGGGGGCGCACCTCGAGCCCACGCGGGCGACCCGGGCGAGTCAGATCCGCCGAGTCGGAAACGCCCGGAGTTTGGCATTTCGTGCCCTTGGCATTTCGTGCCGCGACTTGATATCCGATATCGGCCGAAGCTTTGAATCCGCAGGGGGTATTCGGCGAAAACGATAACGACTGCGACCGCAATCGCGATCGCGATCATGACAACGTTAATGAAACCATTGCCAATATTAAGCAATCGGGAGCTCAGTCGGGCTGATAATACTTTGTCATGTAATCGGCCACCATGCGGTCGGTGTTGTAATCGGGGATAAGGGTCATCATTGCGCGGCGGATCCGTTGAATCCAGGCGCGGGGGATGTTCATCGCATCGCGATCATAGAACTCGGGGATCACCCGGGTCTCAAGCGCTTTATACAGATTTTCGGCGTCCTGGCGATCCTGTTCTTCGACGTTGTCGGGATTGGAGTCTTCGCCGATGGCGAAGCCGTTGGTGCCGTCGCAACCCTCGCGCCACCAGCCATCCATGATGCTCAGGTTCACGCAACCGTGCACGGAGGTTTTCTGGCCGCTGGTGCCGCTGGCCTCCAGGGGGCGGCGGGGGTTGTTGAGCCAGACGTCGCAGCCCGAAACGAGGTAGCGGGCGAGCTGGATGTCGTAGCCCTCGACGAAGTAGACTTTTCCCATGAAGCGCGGGTCGTGGCTAAAGTTGATGATGCGTTGGATGAGAGCCTTGCCGCCATCGTCGCGCGGATGGGCCTTGCCCGCGAAGAGGATCTGTACCGGGCGTTCGGGATTGTTCAGAAGCGCCGCGGCGCGGTCGAGGTTGCGGAAAATGAGATCGGCGCGCTTGTAAGTGGCCATGCGGCGGGCAAAGCCGATCGTCAGCGCGTCGGGCCGCAGAATCTGTTGCATATGGGTGGCGGGCGAGATGCCGATGCGCATCATCTGCTTTTCCAGTCGCGCGCGGATGGCCTCGATCATCTGGCGCTTGCATTGGTAGCGCAGCGCCCAGATGGCCTCGTCGCTCAGAAAGCGCGGATCGGCCACCTTTTCCCAGAAGTCACGCTGCATGAGGTGCTTGAGCCAGGCCACCCCGAGGGTGTGTTCCCAGAAGGAATACGTCACGCGATTCATCCAGCCCAGGATATGGACGCCGTTGGTGATGTGACCGATGGGCACCTGGTCGACGGGACGGGCCGGATAAAGATCCTTCCACATTGCGCGGCTGATGCGGCCGTTGAGTTCGCTGACGGCGTTGGCCTGGCGCGTGTGGCGCAGGGCCAGCACCGTCATGCAGAATGGTTCGCTCCCGTCGCCCGGGCGCACGCGCCCCAGGTCCATGAACTGATCCATCGGGATTTTCAGGTTGCCGGGCCACTGGTTCATCATGTAGTCGAGCAGGTCGCGGCTGAAGCGGTCGTGGCCGGCGGCCACGGGGGTGTGACTCGTGAAGACGGCCAGCCGGCGCGTCACTTCCTGGGCCTCGGCGAGTGGCTTGCCGGCGGCGACCTGCTCGCGCATCAATTCCAGCAGCAGGAAGGCGGAATGGCCCTCGTTGAGGTGGTAGACGCCGGGGTCGACGCCCAGGGCGCGCAGCAGACGCACGCCGCCGACGCCGAGCATCATCTCCTGCGAAACGCGCGTGGACTGGTCGCCGCCGTAGACCCGCGCGGTGATCTCGCGCCAGTGCATGTCGTTTTCGGGCAATTGGGTGTCGAGCAGGTAGATGGTGCAGCGGCCCACCGCGACGCGCCAGGCGGTGAAAGCCACGCGCGTGTGAGCGATCGTCAGGCGGCAGACGAGCGGTTTACCGTCTTTGCCGAGCACCGGCTCCATGGGCAGGTGGGCCGGGTCGGCGATGGGGTAAGTCTCCTCCTGCCAGCCTTGGGGATTGATCTGCTGGTTGAAATAGCCGTTGCGATAAAGAAGCGAGATCCCGATCAGGGGGATGCCCAGATCCGAAGCCGATTTCACGTGGTCGCCCGAGAGGATGCCCAGGCCGCCCGAATAGATCGGCAGACATTCGTGGAGGCCGAATTCGGCGCAGAAGTAGGCGACCGGGTGATCTTTGAACCGGGCCGCGTGAACGGCTCCCCAGGTGTTGGCGTCGTTGAGGTAACGGTCGAACTCGTCGATCACCTCGTGGGCCATGGCGCCCAGGCGTTTACTGTAGAGCGTCGCGACCAGTTCCTCGCGGCTCAGGGCTTCAATGACGGCGACGGCGTTGTGGTTGGATTTTTCCCAGGCCTCGACCGACAGTGCCTTAAAAAGCTCCTGGGCGCGCGGATTCCAGGACCACCAGATATTGCGCGCCAGGCGCTGGATGCCCGAAGCCAGACGCAGGGCTTCCTCGTGTGTGGCTTGCGATGAAGTGATCACGCCGTCTCCCCTTTGCCGATGGATGTGTCGTATCCAAACCCCAAGCGATCAAATTAGCCGCAATGCGCACAAGATGCAAAACCAAATGTGGGGCGGCGGGCGAGGGGGGCGCCGCCGGGAGAGCCGCAAATGGGTAATATTAAAAAAAAATCGCGTTAATGACATATTTTCGTTGACGAACGCGTTAAGTTTTGCGGTAATTTCTACCAAGCAAAAGATTAGAAGGGAATGCGGGCCAAGTGGATTATTCAACCGGCGCTTGACCCCCTCGTCTAAGCCCTCTACGACCCCTTTCTAACGCTCTACGGAAAGGAGAACTGTAAAGAATCGCGACCGTCAGGCGTTTTGGGAGTTTTCCTCTTCAAACGCACCGGGGCACGGACGATTTTCCATCGTCCCCGCCCGCCATTCGTTCCTTCATCGCGCCGGCTTCGAACCCCCGTCCGCTTGCGAGGGTGCCTGGCTCCGCGAAAAGGTTGAAAGAGAGGTCAGTACGTTTTTATGGTTACCGGAAAAGTAAAATTCTTCCATGACAAGAAGGGATGGGGTTTTATCGAACGCGAGGCGCAGCCCGACGTGTTCGTATATTACTCCGACATCAAGGGAGAAGGGCATCGCACACTCGTCAAGGGGGAAATGGTTCAGTTTGACCTGATTCCGGGCCCCAAGGGCGACAAGGCCATCAATGTGGTTCGCTTGGGAATGTAAGTTGTGCCGTTCAGGATCCGGCCGCCGCGCGGCGCCGCCTCCCGACACCCGCCAGCTACATACCCTGTAACACTGACACTGGCCGCGCGTGTCGGCGGGCCAGAGATTATTAAAGGTGCGTTTCACCAAACGCCGATCCAATTAAGGGTCGGTTTTTTTTTGTACTTCCGCGTGCAGATGGTAATCGGCGGCGCCCGTGTGCACGACCGTTACCCAGTCGCCCGGCGCCGCCTGCCCGGCCAGCACCGTGGGTCGCCAGGCTTCGTTGTGGGCCAGCGGCCGCCCCCACCGCATTTCGGCCACCAGCACCCGTTCGCGCCGCCCCACCCACCGGCGATGGTAGGCCCGCCCCAGACGGTGCGCCGCCTCCAGCAGCCGCCGGGAGCGCGCGGCGAGCGCCGGCCCTTCCAGCAGCGGCGCCAGCCGTGCCGCCGCGGTGCCCGGCCGGGGGCTGAACCGCGAGCGATTGACGGCCGCCGGGCCGACGCGCTCCAGCAGGTCCAGGGTTTGGCCAAACTCGACTTCGCTCTCGCCCGGGTAGCCGACGATGACGTCGGTCATGATCGCCCCGAGGGGGAAACGTTCGCGAAACGCGGCGCAGACCCGCGCGAACTGGTCCGCCGTGTAGTCGCGCCGCATGGCCGACAGCACCCGGTCGGCTCCCGATTGCACGGGCACATGGAGGAACCGGAACATGTTCGGGTGGGCTAGGGCGTCGAGGAGCGCCGGGCCATCCTCCCACATCCAGCGCGGACTCATCATCCCCAGCCGGATGCGGAAATCCCCCTCCAGCGCGCAAAGGCGATCGAGCAGCCGCCATAACGGGTAGTCGCCGTCGCGCCCGTAGGCGCCGGTGTCCTGGGCCGTGAGCCACAACTCGGCCACCCCTTCGTCCAGGGCGCGGCGAGCTTTGTCGAGGATGTCGCCCGGCCGGAACGACGCCAGGCGCCCA
>JAMCWS010000105.1:2842-4530 GCA_023480605.1 bacterium | reverse complement strand
TCTGCATCTCCTCGGCTTCGCGCTCGTCGATGGCCTCCTGGGCTTTTTCGACCAGCGTCAGCACGTCGCCCATGCCGAGGATGCGTTGGGCCATGCGGTCGGGGTGGAACGGCTCCAGGTCCTCGCTTTTTTCGCCGATGCCGACGAAATAGATCGGCTTGCCGGTCACCGCCCGGATCGAAAGCGCCGCGCCGCCGCGGGCGTCGCCGTCGATCTTGGTCAGGCAGACCCCGTCGATGCCGATCGCTTCGTCGAAACGGCTGGCCGAGTTGACGGCGTCCTGGCCGGTCATGGCGTCGGCGACCAGGAACGAATAGGAAGGCTTGACGAGCGCCTTGACGGCCTGAAGCTCGTCCATCTTGACTTCGTCGATGTGCAGGCGGCCGGCCGTGTCGACGATCAGCAGGTCGCAGCCGCGCCGGCGCGCCTCGGCCAGGCCCGCTTCGGCGATCCGCGGCGCCGGCGTGCCCGTCCCCAGGTCGAAGACGGGGGCGCCGACGGCGCGGCCGACGACGTGAAGCTGTTCGATGGCGGCGGGGCGGTAAATGTCGCAGGCCACCAGCAACGGCTTCCACCCCCCCTTGATGCACCGCAGGGCCAGCTTGCCGGCGAAGGTCGTCTTGCCCGAGCCCTGCAGGCCCAGCAGCAGGATCGAATGCAGGCGCCCCTTGGCCAGCTCGAACGGGGCCACCTCGCCGCCCATCATGCCGACCAGTTCATCGTGGACGATCTTCACGAACATCTGGCCGGGGCGGACCGAACGCAGCACCTCGGCGCCGAGGGCCTTTTCCTGGACGGCGGCGATGAATCGCTTGACGATCTTGAAGTTCACGTCGGCGCTGAAAAGCGCCATTTTGACTTCCTGAACGGCCTCGCGGATGTTCTCCTCGGTCAAGCGGCTCTCGCCGCGCAGCTTCTTGAAGACCGCATCGAATTTTTCGCCCAGTGCGTCAAACATTGGAACACCGCATCCTGTACTTGGTCCTCATGCCGGACTTTAATCCAGACCCAGTCCCATACTTTATCCGTTTGCAGTCAGTCATCCGCGTCATGGCCGTCGTCGAGTTCGGGTATCGCCCCCGGGATCGACCGGAGGCTGGCGGCCCTGGCGCGCGGAGTGCGGCGGCGATCGCTTCCAGGTCGGTCAGAATCGCCGGGGAGGGGAGGGCGGCTTCACCCGCCGCCAGGCGGTCGCGCACGGACTCCACACGGGCGCCCAGGATTTCGAGATCGCGATCCAGTCCGCCCGCGGCTCCATTCTCGACCAGGTGCAGCACGCTCTCGAAACGCTCCAGCGTCTCCTCGCCGTGACGAACCGAATCGAATATAGCCTGGCGCGAAACGCCGTATTCGCGCGCGACCTCGCCAAAGGAAAGGTCTTCCTCGAAATAGCGCTGCAAAAAGGTGCGCTGTTTTTCGGTCAACAGCTCGCCGTAGGTGTCGAGCAGAAGACTGATACGCAACCGTTTGGCCGCCGGGACCACCTGGGACGCCACAGTCGAACCTCGCCCGTGGAATCGCGCGTGTCAAAGCGTTTCCCTTAACACGCAAAACGCCAATCTACGGATTTTGTGTTCGGATGTCAACGGTTCATTTGCGGGCAACGTAGATTCAGATGATCCTTCAGCGGTCATTTGCGCCGATCCGAGCTGCCGGAAAGCAAACTCGCCCCCGGCTCGATCGCGGGG
>JAMCWS010000105.1:0-2832 GCA_023480605.1 bacterium | reverse complement strand
CGGGCATCGGCGCGGGGGGGGCTACTCGACCGTAACGCTCTTGGCCAGGTTGCGGGGCTTGTCGACGTCGCAGCCGCGCAGGACGGCGATGTGATAAGCCAGCAGTTGCAACGGCACGACGGTGACCAGCGGACTCAGCAACGGATGAACCTGCGGCACGTAAATGACGTGATTGCAGTGTTTTTCGATTTCCGTGTCGCCGGCCGACGCAACGGCGATCACGCGGCCCTTGCGGGCGCGGATCTCTTGGATATTGGAAATGATTTTTTCGTAAACGCCGTCGTGACTGGCCAGCACGACCACGGGCATGTTCTCGTCGACCAGCGCGATGGGGCCGTGCTTCATCTCGGCCGCCGGATAGCCTTCGGCGTGGATGTAGGAGATTTCCTTGAGCTTGAGCGCCCCTTCGAGCGCGATCGGGAAACTTTCGCCGCGGCCCAGGTAAAGGAAGTTGCGGTTCTCGCTATACTGCTCGGCAATTGTTTTTATGTAAGCCGATTGCTCGCAGACCTCGGCGATGCGATCGGGGATGGCGACAAGTTGGCGGGCCAGGTCGGCCGCCTCCTGTTGCGAAAGGTTGCCGCGCAGGCGGGCCCACTGGATGGCGAGCATGATCATCGCCGCAATCTGGGTGGTGAAAGCCTTGGTCGACGCCACGCCGATTTCGGGCCCGGCGTGGGTGTAAATACCCATGCCGGCCTCGCGCGCGATCGTCGAGCCGACCACGTTGCAGACGCCCATGACGCGCGCGCCGCGCGTCTTGGCCTCGCGCAGGGCCGCCAGCGTGTCGGCCGTTTCGCCGGACTGACTGATGACCATCATCAGGTCCGAGGGACCGATGACGGGATTGCGGTAGCGGAATTCGGAAGCGTATTCGACTTCGACATTGAGGCGCGCCAGTTCCTCGATGACGTACTCCCCGATCAGGCCGGCATGCCAGGCGGTGCCGCAGGCGCTGATGACCACCCGCTTGAGGTTGCGGATGAACTCGTCGTCGAGCCCGGCGATGCCGCCCAGTTTGACGCTGCCATCCTCGGCGCGGATGCGGCCGGCGAAGGTATTGCGCAGCGCGTCGGGCTGCTCGAAGATCTCCTTGAGCATGAAATGATCGAATCCGCCCTTTTCGATCTGTTCCATTTCCCAATCGATCTGGGTGGGACTGTGGATGACGGTCACGTCGGAGAAGGTCGAGGTGCGGTAGCCTGTCAAGGTCAACTCGGCGATCTCGCCGTCTTCGAGGTAAATGACCTGGCGGGTGTGGCTGATGAGGGCCGAGACGTCGGAAGCGGCGATGTATTCGTTTTCGCCGACGCCGATGACCAGCGGACTGCCCTGGCGGACGGCGATCAGGCGATAGGGATCGTTGACATCCATGACCAGCAGGCCGAAGGTGCCGTCGAGGCGGGCGATGGCGTCGCGGACGGCCTGAAGGGCGCTGTTGCGGAACTCATGGGCGATAAGCTGGACGATCACCTCGGTATCGGTCTCACTCTTGAAAGCGACGCCGTGATTTTCGAGGTATTCGCGCAGGACGGCGTAATTCTCGATGATGCCGTTGTGAACGACGGCGAAGCGTCCGTCGTTGCTGAAGTGGGGGTGGGCGTTGACGGCGCTGGGGGCGCCATGGGTCGCCCAGCGGGTGTGGGCCATGCCGATGTGGGCGCCGGCGGTCTCGGCAATATACGGTTCCAGGTTGGCCACCCTTCCCACGTCTTTGTGGGTGATGAAACGGCCGTCGAGCAGGACGGTGAAACCGGCGGAATCGTAACCGCGATATTCGAGGTTTTTCAATCCCTCAAGCAGAGAAGGCCCCACCTCGCGCGTCGAGATCATGCCGATTATGCCACACATCGCTGCTTCTCCTTTTTCCACATGGGTGCGCGCGGGATCGGGGCATGCGCCACGGTTCGACCCCCCTGTCGCGTTACCGAATAGGCGAGGTTCAGGGACCGAATCCGTATATGGACGCCCTTGGCCGCGCCCCGGCGCCGACCGTCCCGAATCGGGCGTCCGCCCCTTCCCGGTCAGCGAATTATATCCCGATGCGATGCGCGGCGTCCAGCGCCACGGGGCCCGCCGTCCATCTCCCCGGCCGCCGTCGCGAGCGGCCGCAGTCATCTCTTCATTCTTATCGGCCGGCCGAAGGTTGAACGATAAGGTCTAATGTTGCCGCGCGGCTCCCAAAAACAATCCTGCCACCCTCGCGGGGTGGCAGGCGCATTCGGGGAGCCGGGGCAGCGAGACGGGCGGGTCATTTGGACTCCAGCGGACAGGTGCCGTTGGCGCCGCAGGCGCATGGCTTGGTCGTCGGCTCCGACGACTCGGACTTGCCGGACTTGGTGCCGGCCGATCCGTTGCGTTTATAGTCGGTCTGGTAGAAACCCGACCCTTTGAAAATCACTCCCGCCCCCCGGCTGATGAGACGCCTGACGGTTCCCTTGCCCCCGCAGGTTTCGTCGGGGCAATCCGTCAGCGGCGCTTCGGTAATCGACTGGAATGTTTCGAAACTCTTGCCACATTTGCTGCACTCATACTCGTAATGCGGCATCGGTGCTCAACCTCCTCGAACGGCAGTCATTCATCATCGCGCAGCGTGAACGAGCGCCAGCCGTTTCCGGGCGCGACTTCTCGCCAACGCGAAAGTATTATACTCTTGCCGGGCCGTCCGCGCCAATTGAAAATAGCCCGCCGCCATGGGTCAACGGGGCGGCCAGGGGGATTACGCGGGTGCACGACATAAAAGTGGGTTTTCATAAACCGGTGTCCTCCCAGAAGTCTTCGAAGCGGCCTGAATAAAGGCAGCAGCGTGCGGCGATGATGGCGTTGGCGCCG
>JAMCWS010000239.1 GCA_023480605.1 bacterium | reverse complement strand
GGCGGCCAGACCGGCGAGCGGCGTTTGCGGCGCTACTACCAGCCGGGCCTGGTTCTGGCTGCGGGTCAACTGTTCGAGCCGGCCGAGGGTTTCGATGATGCCCGTGAACATGCGGTGTTCCCCGTCAGACCCGTGCTTTGTCACACCTTTATGGAAAGATAAAACCGGTTATTATAAAAATTCGTGATCGTGATCATGATCGTGATCGAAATCGACATTCCCATATGGCCTAGTCAACATGACTCTCCGCTAGCGGGCTGCCGGGGCTGTTGTCGGCGCGGATGCGCCGACCGGTTTCGTCGCGGGCGCGGCGGCGGCGGGTGACGGCGCTGTCGGCGCGGCCTGGAGCATGGCGGCGGTCGCCGTCGTCGCCGCCGTCCCGGCCGGCGCTCCAGCGGTTGCGGCGGGCGTCGAGGCGGCGCCCGGCAACTCCGCGGCGCCTATCTGGGCCACGGGCGCCGCCTTGAGGCCGGCCTTCTCTTCAAGACGCTTCAGGCGCAATTCGGCCGTCGCCTGGAAGCTGAGCTTGGATTCCTGCTCGTTGATCTGTTTGACCAGCATCGCCATCAACTGGTCTTTCTCCTCGCCCTTCTTTGTTTTCTCTTCGGTCACCGGAATCGGCGAGGGGCGGTCCGCCACGATCTGCTTGTAGAGCCGGATGGCTTCGTCGTTCTTGCCCGTCAGTTCGTTAATCCGCGCCTGGCCGAGCAGGGCATAATAATAAAGGTAGGATTTCGGGGTCGCGTGGACGGCGGCCTGCGTATACTGGGCCAGGGACGGAGTCAGTTTGTTGAGCTGGGCCGTTTTGTCCTTGAGCCAGAACGATTCGTTTTCGTAGGCATAGCCCAGGCCGATCTCGCCCATGGCGCGTTGCTGGTCGTCCGCCGCACCGTCGATGTAAGCCTTGTAGGCTTCCTGGGCCTCGGGAAATTTGTCGGTGGAGTAATAGACCGAACCCTTGAGATAAAGGGCCTCGTGGGCCAACGGGATCGAAGGATACTGGTCGCGCAGGTTCTTGATGCTGGTCAGGATGCGGTCGACGACCTTCTGGCGTTCGCCGGGATCGTTCGTGTTGGCCAGTTGGGCGTAATCGCTCAGCGCCTCGGTGATCAAGTCGTTGCTGACGCGTAATACCTTGGCTTGGTGACTGCTCCAGGCCATGCCGGCGAAAAGGGCGATGAGGACCAGGATGCCCAGCCCGATCAGCAAGACGCGATGGACCTGGACCCAGTCCAGGGCTTTTTGCATCCCTTCGGCGACCTCGTCCTTTTGCAATTCCTCATGCGATAATTTGGGTGCTTTGGCCATGTCGTTGTTTCACGTTCCCATCCAAGGTTAAGCTCCCCGGGCTCCACCGGGCGCAGACGGGTTATTATTATTTCGGTTTCCCGCGGGCAAGTCAATCGGGGATTGCGCTTTACGCCACGACTTACCCATCCTGGCGGGTGGATCGGGCCCCCTAGCGATAGAGTTGCCGGATTTTAACGTTGTGGTAGTAATGGCCGAGGATCTGACGGTAGTTATAGCCGTGCAGCGCCATCATGTAGGCCCCCATCTGGCACATGCCCACGCCGTGGCCGAAGCCCGCCCCGCGCAAGGTGAGCCGGCTGAGCCGCCCCTGGCTGTCCTGGTCGGTGTCGCAGGCGAAAAAGGTCGAGTAACAATTGCCCATGAGCTCGCGGATTTCCATCTCGCGCGAGACGGTGACAGTCTTCCTTTCGCCGACGATGCGCAACCGCCGCACCCGCCCGCTGGGGGAGCGGCGCTCGACGCTGACGCCGCGGACGCGGCCGGTGCCATAGAAGGCCGACGCGATGCGGCTGAATTCGTCGCCGGAATACGTTTTCGTCCAGTGATAGGTTTCGCGCAGGTATTTGGGAAAACCCACCTGGTTGGGATCGCAAAGCGAACGGATGGGGGTATCCATCCAATTGAGAACGGCGTCCCCGCTGGCAAGGTCGGGCGCGGTATTGGCCGTCAGGATGTCCAGCCCTCGCCGCGACCAGCCCTCGTCGACGCCGTCCCACAAGTCCTGCGCCGTGGCGATATAACCCCCGCACGAGTGGCTATAGACGGCGTCAACCGGTTCGCCGTTGCAGACGAGGATTTCACCGCGCGTGGCGTCCACGGCCTGGCGAACGACCGCCGCTTCGTCGCCCTTGCCCCGGTAAACCTGGGCCATCGCGGTGTCGAAGCAGTCGAACAGCGAACTGGTGACGATGCCGTGCTCGTATTTGGCGACGGCCTCGCTGCGGGCGGCCACGGCCTGGGCTTTGAGCGACTCCAGCGGGGCGTCGGCGCCCATCTCGCCCGCCACGACGCTGTAAAGGTAATATTCGATCCACAGGTCATTGACGGCGGTGAGGGTGCCGCTTTCGTTCATCGTCAGTTCGACGTCGCCCCGGTAATTACGGGCCTTAACGCATGACCCGGGCGACCAGTCGTTGTCGAGTTGCGCGACGGCGAGTGAATCCTGGGCCAGATCGAGCGGCACGGCGCGCAGGTAGCGCGAGTCGCGCGCCAGGATCTGCCCGCCCCGATCGACCAGGCGCACTTCGCCCTTTTCGGCGCGCCCGCGTTCCTCATATATGTACCGGATCCGTTCGCGCGGCAGGCGGGGGATGTAATCGCGCGCGGCCTGGAGTGTTGCAAACTCGCCGAGCGTAACGATAATCCGATCGTTACCGGCCTCGCGCGCCGGTATCCGCCAGACTTTGACGGGCAATTGGTAGGCTTCCTTGGCGTTCATCGCCAGCGAGATGGCCAGGCGCTCCTGGTGGCGCTCGAGTTCCTGTAAAACGAGCCGGTAAACCCGGCCGCCGGGCTGGCCCTTGGTGATCTGAATGAAATAAGGCCGATAACTCTGGATCTGGGTGAGCGGCCTGCCGCTGGAGGCGATCACCTGGTAGACCCCCCGCCCCTCGATGGCCAGGGCCGTCACTTCATGCTGGATCGCGACCCGTACATGGCTTTTACGCTCCTTGAAGCGCTGCTGGGCCGGCGCCGGCGCGGCGAACGAAAGCGCCGCAACCACGGCGATCAGCCAACGAACCGAATGATGGGGAATCGTAGGGGGGGATGTCTTGAATTCGTCCACGTTGCGTCTCGCCGATGACATCGCGCAGCACGGTCTCTGCCAGTATCGGCAAGGGTGGGCGGCCTGTCAAAGGCAATGTCGGACCTTTGGACGTGTTTGAAACAGGACTGGCCGCCGGGTCATGCGTTCATGATACGTGAATTCGATTTACGCTCGTAAATTGAATACACCATGGCCTGCAAGGCCGGCGCCAACAAAGCCCGGGGCGGAAGCGCGCGCGGGGGCGCGCGGCGCAGCCCCGAGCTTGAATGGAACGTTCTTGCCGGTTTTTTAAGACCATCACTTACAGATTCAGCAGGTTCTGCTTGATGTAATTGAAACTGAACGTTAACGAGTCGAACGGATCGCCCGGGCAGGTGTCCTGCTCGACGATGAACCACTGGCAACCGGATTTTTCGGCCGCCGGGATGATATTTTTCCATTCCAGGTTGCCGTTGCCGATTTCGGCGAAGGCCGGCTGGCGCTGGGCGTTGACGGCGTAATCCTTCATGTGGATCTGCGGCAGGCGTCCGGCCATCCGTTCGCACCAGGTCACGGGGTTGCCGCCGCCGTTCTGCACCCAATAAGTGTCGAGTTCGGCCTGCACGTAGCGCGGATTGGTTTCGGCGTAAATGATTTCGAGGATCGGCCGTCCTTCCAGGCGCATGAATTCGATGTGGTGATTGTGATAGGTGAGCGTGATGCCGGCCTTGTGCAGAACCTCGCCCGAGTGGTTGAGGCGGGCGGCCAGCGTTTTCACGCCGTCCACCGTGCTCAGGTCGATCCCCGAGGGATGAGGATACGAGGCGTGGTTGCAGCCGAGGGTTTTGAGCCGTCCAATCGACTTTTCAGGCTCATTGAGCAATTGATCGGCCGGTTCGTGGGTGCCGCAGCAGACGAGGCCTTCGCCGGACAGAATCCTGGCCAGTTCGTCTTCGCCGACCGATCCCATGCCGCTGATCTGAACGGCGCGGAAGCCGATCTGGCGCAGGCGTTTCATCGATTGGGCTATTTCCTGGGGGGTTTTGGTCTGTTCGCGAATGGTGTAGGTGATGGCGGCGACTTGTTCGATTTTCATGATCTCGATCCTTGGCGCATGGGTTTTACGTCCGGCGCCGGGCATACGCGGCGCCGGAAGACGCATTATGGGTTTTGGATCTCCCACTCGCAAGCATAACCCCGCGCCCCTTTTCAATCTCGATATCGTTATCGTTCTCGTGCTCGGTTTTTTCTGGCGCGCGCGGATACCATGGGTCACTATCGCGTGGGAGTCTTTGGTGAAACCCGGGGCGTTGCGCCGGAACGATGTAAATCAATGACGAATATGATTCGGGCCTTTTGTCGGAACACCATCTATGACCGCCCCCACGCCGTTCCGCCGAAACCTTCAACCGGTCGCCCTCGCCCCCGCCTGGCGCGCCGGCGGACTGGACCCCGTTGAGGCGTTACGCCATGAGTGAACAGACCAAAACCCCCCAGG
>JAMCWS010000403.1 GCA_023480605.1 bacterium | reverse complement strand
GGTGAAGGCCTGCTCGATTTCCTCGCGGGTGTTCATCACAAAGGGGCCGTATTGCACCACCGGCTCACCCAGGGGACGGCCCGCCACCAGGATAAAGCGGGCACCGGCAGCGCCGGCCTCGATGCCGAATGCGTCACCCTTGCCCAGCACGGCCAGCGTATGCCGCGCCGGAAGTCGGCAAAGAAAAGACGAAAATAGTCGTGAATTACCGCTTGCAAACCCCCGGCGGGTTTGGCTTAATGACGGTGCGCCCCGCGGGGCTGGGCTGGGACCGACGGGCCTGAGGGGCGCGGACCGCGGCAATGGGTATAAACGCACGTACACAGGGATATGCCTTCATGATCGAACAGGTTCAACAATTGGAGGGGCGCGTCGAAAATCTGCTGCGCCTGCTGGACAAGGCGCGCCAGGTCAACGGCCAGTTGCGTCAGGAAAACCAGGCCTTGCGTGACAAACTGGCCGAACTGGAGGGGGTCAAGGCCGAAAACGGCCAACTCAACACCCAGATCCGCCAGCTCGAGAGCGAAATGGAGGGAATGGCCGGCCGGGAATCGCAGATCCGCGAGCGGCTGCGGACCATCCTGGGCAAGATCGATTCCATCGAAAGCGAAATCAACTCAGGCGACGGGTCGGAGAAGATGCTTTAGGCGCCAGACTACAGGCCAAAAACTCCGGATACGGCAGCATCGACGCATGAATACGGATATAACGTGACCCGGATTCCAAAGCCCTGAAGCTGGGGCCTATAGTCTGAAACCTGGTAAAGGAGCTGCCGGAACGATGGGCGAAATCCCGAAAGAACCGCTGCTGATCGAGATCGGCGACCAGTCGTTCAGGGTCCGGGTGGCCCCCGAGGAACGCCAGCGCTATCTCGAGATTGCCAAATCGGTCGACGCCACGCTACGAGACATCCTGAACGGAGGGGTGATCGGCGGCCCTCGCGCCCTGGCGATGGCCGCTTTTCAGATCGCCGTCGAGTTGGCCGAAGCGCGCGCCGCTCTGCGTCGCACTGACCAAAGCCGCGACCGTCTCGGCCGCCTTATCGACCGCATCGACACCGCAACCGACGCGGAGACGTGAAAGAGGCTTGAGGCTCCAGCCTTGGGCGGCGGGTGGGCAGGGGGTGGTCACGAGACCGGTTTGCGAGGGGAAGCGCTGTGCCTGAGGCTTGGAGCCTTGAGCCTGAAGCCGTAATAATTATTGAATTGGAGGAACCGCACGTGGGTAAGACCGCCGACAGAAAAACAGAAGCCACCAGCGAACGGGTGCACTCTCTCGACATGGCCCTCAGCCAGATCGAGAAGAACTACGGCAAGGGGTCGATCATGCGCTTCGGCGACTGGGAGACCATGGATGTGCCGTCGATCAGCACCGGCTCGATCACGCTTGATATCGCCCTGGGCATCGGCGGCGTCCCCCGCGGCCGGATCACCGAAATCTACGGCCCGGAATCTTCGGGCAAGACGACCCTGGCCCTTCACGTGGTCGCCAACGCCCAGAAAAGCGGCGGCATGGCGGCCTATGTCGACGCCGAGCACGCCATGGATCCGGTTTACACGCGCAACCTGGGCGTCAATCTCGACGAGTTGCTTATCAGCCAGCCTGACACGGGCGAGCAGGCCCTGGACATCGTCGAACAACTGGTGCGCTCCAACGCGCTCGACGTCATCGTCATCGACTCGGTGGCGGCGCTGGTGCCCAAGGCCGAGATCGAAGGCGAGATGGGCGACAGCTTCGTCGGCCTGCAGGCGCGCCTGATGAGCCAGGCGATGCGCAAGCTGACGGGCGCCATCGGCCGCTCGCGCACCTCGGTCATCTTCATCAACCAGATCCGCGAGAAGATCGGCGTCATGTTCGGCAACCCCGAAACGACCACCGGCGGCAACGCGCTCAAATTTTACAGCTCGGTGCGCCTGGACATCCGCCGCATCAGCAGCCTCAAGGACGGCGACCAGAACATCGGCAACCGCGTGCGCGTCAAGGTGGTCAAGAACAAGTGCGCGCCGCCCTTCCGCATGGCCGAGTTCGACATCCTCTTCGGCGAGGGAATCAGCTATGAGGGCGACCTGCTGGATCTGGCCGTGCTGCACAAGATCGTCGACAAGTCGGGCGCATGGTTCAGTTACCAGGGCGAACGGATCGGTCAGGGGCGCGAAAACGCCCGCCAATTCCTGAAAAAGAATCCGGCCATTACCGAACAGATCGCCGCGCAGATCAAGGAGCAATTACTCGGGACGCCCAAACCCGCAGAACCCGAAGCCGACGAACAGGCCGAGGACGAGTAAGTGGGCGCGTATCGGCAAGGCTGGCGATTTTCGGCCGTCTTTGGATTGCATTTCGTCATCATATGCGTTCCAACACGGGGCGTCGATAGATAGAGCCTTCCATCTTCTCCGCCAAATATTCTTTGCGCCTTGATGCTTTTGTGCGAGTTTTTTTTTGCCTCACACAAAGGCGCGAAGACACGAAAGGATGGACCCGTAATCTTTCATACATCGATTCGTGCCGTCGATGAAAATCCGTGAATGTAGCCCGTTCCGATGGGGCGGCGCCGTCCTCGGGAAGCCATGCCCCGAACAAACCGATCCCTGACCGAGAAGGTCAAGATACCATAACAACGCGCTTCGCCCGATGATTCAAGACGACGGGCGAGCGGGCACATACTTCCCGGGAAGGCGGGGTCGCGATGAAACTCAATCAAGGACGTCTCGGAGGCGGCGGATACCTGCTGGGCGCTATCTTGCTCATATCGGCCGTGACCCTCGGCGCCGCCGCGCCATCGCCTGAGGGTCTCATCGGACACTGGGCCTTTGACGGGAACCTGAGCGACGGCTCGGGCCGCGGGCACGACGCAGCCGGCGAAAGCCCTCGATTCGGCGCCGGTCAGGCCGGTCAGTCGCTGGCCGGGGGCGAACTGACCATCCCCTCAAGTCCCGATTTCGACCTGTCGCCGGGATTGACCGTCGATTGCCGACTCTTCTTCGATCGCAAACCGGATCAAACGGTGGATCTGATCGCGCGCGAGGGCGCCTTCCAATTGCGCGTCGATTCACCCCAGGAAAGCGGGCAGCTCTCGTTTTTCGTCGACCTTGGCGGCTGGGAGCCCCGGGTGGTCGGGCCGGCCATCGAGCCAGGCATATGGTATCACGTCACGGCATCATGGACCGGTGAAGAAATCGTTCTCGAAGTCAACAGCGAGCGTTACACCGGGCGTCGCGCCGGCCTGGCTAAACCCAGCAAGGAACCGCTGACGATCGGCCCCGCGGCCGCGCGCGTGGACGAATTGCGCATTTATAACCGGTGCGTCCTGAACGGCCGCTGGGTTGCGGCCAAGGCGGCCGCGGCCGGCGGGCGCGCCGCCACCGAACGGTTCGGAGGTGAAAACGGTTGGGCGGGCTGGGAGGGCGACCGCGGCGCGACGCTCGCTCCGGACGGCGCCGCCCTCACGGCGCGGTTCGCTGCGCCCGGCGCTGCGCTGGTGCAGCCGGCGCTCGACGTCGACCTCGCGCGCCGTCCCTACGTGCTGATCGACGCCGTTCCACCCGCCGACTGCGACGGCGACCTGCTTTTCCTCACAACGGCGGGATATGGATTCGTGCCGGTCCGGCTTTATGCTTCCGGCCGCACATCGGCCATCCTGATGACGAATTATCCGGCCTGGCGGGGCCGGCTGCGCCTGTTGGCCATCGTGCCTCGCTTGACCGGGCCGGCGGTCGGCGCCGTGACTCCCGCGATCCGCTTCGAGGGCATCCGCCTTTCCGAACGCATGGACGGCAAACCTTATCTTTACATTCGGGGCCTGACGCCGGGTCGGGCGATTCTTCGCGTCGGCCGCACCGAGGAAGTCGTATGCGTCGTCCGCAACGTCGGCGGTCCGGCGGCCGCGGCGCGCTGCGAAATCGCCGTGCCCGCCGGCGTCGAATTGCTGGATCCGGCCGCGCATGACCTGGGGGCGCTGGCCCACGACGCCACCGTCCTGGCCCGCTGGCGCGTGCGCGCGCAGGCGCCGGTTCAGGGTCGGGCAGCCGTGCGCGCCGCCGTGGCCGGGGTCACCGACGCCCGGACCGAAACGCCCCTGGAGTTCCGCGCGCCCTGCGCCCTGCCGCGCGCCGATTATGTCCCCCGCCCGCAGCCGGCCAGCAGTCCCTACATCACCCTCATGCACTATTGCCCTCTATGGAAGCTGGGCACACACATCGGTTGGAGCAAGATCGAGCTCTGGCCGGAACGCAAGCCGGCCATCGGTTTTTATGACGAGGGAACGCCCGAAGTCGCCGACTGGCACATCAAGTATGCGCTCGAGCACGGAATTCAAGGTTTTATTTACTGCTGGTACCGGGGCGACCTTGAGCCCGAGATACACGAGAGGATTGGCCATGCCGTGCATGACGGACTGATGAACGCCCGCTACCGCGACATGTTCAAATTCACCATCATGTGGGAGAACGGCAATGCCAAGGGCGTCAAGAACCGCGACGACATGATGCGCAACCTGTTTCCTTATTGGATGAAGAACTTTTTCACGCATCCCTCTTACCTGAAAATCGATAACAAGCC
>JAMCWS010000351.1:3760-4569 GCA_023480605.1 bacterium | reverse complement strand
GGCCCTCGTGCTGGCGGCCGCCGGCGCTCCCGCCGTGGAAGGCCAACCCGCCGCCGACCCGTCCGCGGGCGCGATCCAGCCCGTGCCGCCGACGGCCGTGCGCCTTGGCGACACTTTCTGGGCGCCCCGGATCGAAACGAATCACGCGGTCACCGTCTGGTATTGCTTCACCAAGTGCATCGAGACGGGGCGGATCGCCAACATCAACCGCGCCGCGGGTCTCGAGCCGGGCGCGTTCGAGGGCATTCCCTTCAACGACTCCGACGTTTACAAGATCATCGAAGGCGCGGCCTACGTTCTGGCGAGGGGCCCCGACGCGCGGCTGGACGCTTATCTCGACGACCTCATCGCCCGGATCGCCGCCGCTCAGGAACCCGACGGCTACCTTTACACCGCCCGTCGCCTGCTTGCCCCCGACCGGATGCCCCCCATGGCCGGGCGCGAGCGCTGGTCGAACCTGCGCGCCAGCCACGAACTCTACAATGTCGGCCACCTTTACGAGGCCGCCGCGGCGCACTTCCAGGCCACCGGCAAGCGCAGCCTCCTCGACGTGGCGCTACGCAACGCCGACCTCGTCTGCCGCACGTTCGGCCCCGCGCCGGACCAGCGCAAGGATCCCCCTGGCCATGAGGAGATCGAACTGGGGCTGATCAAACTCTTCCGCGTCACCGGCGAGCGCCGTTTCCTCGATCAGGCCCTGTTCTTTATCGATCAGCGCGGGCGGCCCGAGGGTCATTCCCTCTACGGTGAAAACGCCCAGGATCACCTGCCCGTCGTCGCGCAAAACGAGGCCGTCGGCCACGCCGTCC
>JAMCWS010000351.1:0-3750 GCA_023480605.1 bacterium | reverse complement strand
CCGGCCCGGGCCGCCGCCGGCGACCGCCTTTGGGAAAGCGTCGTCTATAAAAAGCTCTACCTTACCGGCGGCATCGGCGCGGAGTCCGGCCACGAAGGTTTCGGCCCGGCCTACGCCCTGCCCAACGCCACGGCCTACAACGAGACCTGCGCCGCCATCGCCAGCGCCCTCTGGAATCACCGCCTTTTCCTCCTCCATGGCGACGCGCGATATATCGACGTGCTGGAGCGGACGATCTACAACGGCTTCCTGTCGGGCGTCTCGCTCGGCGGCGACCGCTTCTTTTACCCCAATCCGCTCGAATCCGACGGTCGGCGCCCCTTCAACAGCGGCACGGCCACGCGGGTCGCCTGGTTCAACTGCTCGTGCTGTCCGGGCAATGTCGTGCGTTTTCTGCCCGAAGTGCCCGGCTTCGTTTCCGCCACGCGCGGCGAAACGCTCTACGTCAATCTCTACGCCGCCGGCAACGCGCGCGTTACGATGCCCGGCGGGTCGGTCGCCCTCGCGCAGGCAACCCGCTACCCGTGGGAGGGCGCGGTCCGGCTGACAGTCGAGCCGGAGGCGGAAAGCGCCTTCGCCCTGGCTTTGCGCATACCGGGCTGGGCGCAGGGGCATCCCGTTCCGGGGGATCTTTACCGGTATCTGAACCCCCGCCCCGGCAAGGTGTCGCTCAAGGTCAACGGCCGCCGGGCCGCCTGGACGATGGACAAGGGCTATGCGGTGCTGCGCCGGACCTGGCGCAAGGGCGACGTGATCGAGCTGGACCTGCCGATGCCGGTGCGGCGGGTGGTGGCGCATCCGGCCGTCGCCGCCGACGCCGGGCGCGTGGCGCTCGAACGCGGTCCGCTCGTTTACTGCGTCGAGGGGATCGACCACGGCGGCGCCGCACTGAATCTCATTCTGCCCGATCGCGCCCGGGTTTCGACCGGGTTTCAACCCGAATTACTCGGCGGCGTGACGGTTCTGCGCGCTCGGGCCCGGGCGCTCGCGCACGGCGCCGGGGGTAAAGCGATCGAAAAAACGACGCGCCTCACGGCGGTTCCCTATTGCGTTTGGAGCAACCGCGGCGCGGGCGAGATGGCCGTCTGGCTGCCGCGCGAGGCCGCCGGCGCCGCCCTGCCCTGAAGGCCCGGCCGCCCGTTCAATCGCCCCCGTTTTCGTGTTGGGCGAGCATCTCCTGAACGATGGGATTGTTGAGACGTTCCTCGCCCACCGTCGTCGGCATTCCGTGGCCGGGGTAGATGACGGTGGCGTCGGGCAGGGACATGACTTTCTGGGTGATCGTCGCCGCAAGGATTTCGTAATTGCCGCCGGGCAGGTCCCAGCGGCCGACGCTGCCGCGGAAGATGACATCGCCCACGAGGAGCTGGTCGCCGGCGCGCAGCATGACCGAGCCGGGGCAATGGCCGGGCGCCTCGATGGCGCGCAGGCGAACCTGGCCGATGGCGACCTCGTCGCCTTCGCGATAAAAATGGTTGGCCGGGGCCGGTTCGTAGGTCAGCGCGGCCCATTCGGCGCCGTTCCGGGAGCCGTCGGCCAGCAGGCGGCGGCCGTCGGGGTGGACCCAGACCGGCACGCCGGGAAAGCGGCGCAGCAGCGCGGCCAAGCCGCCGACGTGGTCGAAGTGGCCGTGGGTGATGAGGATGGCCTGGGGCGCGACGGCCTCGGCCAGGCGATCGGCGAAGGTGTCGCCCACCTCGTAAGTGGGGTCGACGAGTCCCCAGGCGCCGGTGGCCGGATCGGTCAGCCAGTAGGTGACGGTCATCAGCGGGCCGCCGGGCCGGCCCTCGATCTTGAGGAGATGAGTCCGCAGCCTCATCGTGCGTCCTTTCCCGCGCCTCGCGGCGGAATAATCGTCATTTTCGCACAACGCGCCGCGAATGGAAAGAGCCATTGGCGCCGGCGGCGGGTTGGAAATACCCCGTAAAACCGCGTGATGACGTAACGCCAATGCCTGACAGTGGCGTTCCTCAGAAGTTGTCGTAATCAATTTCGCGGAACGTGCGGGATTCGGCCGACTCGCGCGCTTTGAGCGCCGTCAGGGCGCTGGCAATCCCTTCCCTGATCGGACTGCCGGTGGTCGGCGATTTGCCCCGGAGGATGTCGAAATAATGAAGCAGCATGTTGAGATCGCCGCCCAGATGCGACCCCGCCGACTGCGACACGTTGATCGTGTCGACCCGGGGGCGGTGATGGTAAATCACCTTGATCTCGCTGGTGTAAAAATCGAACTCGATCGTGCCTTTATAACCCACCAGGACGCCGCCGCGGGTGATGGCGCTTTTCCTGGCGAAAAAATTCTGTGAGTAGACGGCCTGCCGGCCGCTCGGGTATTGGAGCAACGCGCTGCCGTTATCCTCGTTTTTGTGGCCGTTGGAAAAGACGCACCGGCGCGTGCCGGCGCCGATCTTCTGACCTTCGGCACGCATGAAATAAAGGTTGCGCGAGCTTTCGGGGCATTCCTCGCGTTCATCGCAGGTGTGGCATTCGAGATCGTGATCCTTGTCGCCGCCGTAGACGCGTCGCGAGTTCATCGCGGCGACCTGGCTGGGGTGTTCGTCGAGCAGGAAGTTCATCAGGTGGAAATCGTGGACGGCTTTTTGAAGGAACAGGCCCCCGATGATGTCGTGGTCGCGATACCAGGCATAGAAATACACGTCGCCGTAATTGACATTGTTGAGGTATTGCACGTGCTCGACCGTGCCGATCGCCCCCGAGTCGACCACTTCCTTGAGATTCTGGCCCAGGGTCGTGTAGCGCAACGGGAATGAGACGACGACGGGAACGCCCGAGGCTTCCACGATGGCCTTGAGACAACGCAGTTGTTCCAGGGTGGTGCCTACCGGTTTTTCGAGGAAAATCGGCACGCCCCGGGGGGCGGCCAGGCAGGCGAATTCGGCGTGCGTGTCGCAATTGGTGCCGATCATGATGCCGTCGAACGTTTCGCGCTCGAGCATCTCGGCCGGCTTGTCATAGACCCGCACGCCGGGGAAGTCGCGTTCGGCCTGCTCGCGGATTTCGGCGGCGCGCCGGTCGGCGATGGCCGTGACCTTGACCTCGAAATCGAAGACCGGAAAGTAATTCGCGCACAGGCCGCGGATCCGGCCGCCGTAGCCGATAACGGCGATTCTGATCATGATGGGTATGCCTCGAAACGAGTGATTCCGGCGCCGTTAACCCGGCGCGGGTGTAATGGTTTGGGGCGCATGCGGAGCGGTTACCAGTCCAGCCCGGCGCGGGCGGCGTAGAGATCGCGGGCGTAGGCGGCTACTTCATCCAGCGTGCCCACGAGCAGATAAACGACGTAATCGGCGCCGCTCCGCAGGGGCGCTTCGTTCATCGCCGTCATCATGATCGTGTTGTTCGAAAACTCTGCGTCGTCCGCTCCCCTGCCTAATTGTTTCCAGTGGTAACCCAGGAAGTAACCCACCGAACCCGAGCCGCCGGGGCCGTCGCCGGGGGCCGCGCCCATCATGCCGACGGCATTGCCTTTCCCGTCATGCAGGATGACGCAAGTGTAACTGGACATCTGGGACGGCAGGTTCGAGGAACCAGTGATATAGCTTTTCTGAAACATCCCGTTTTTCGGGGAATCGTGCCAGTCGGGATCGTCGGCGAGCGCGGCCGTCGCGGGATCATAGAGCGCCAGGCGATCCATGAACGGACACAGGTGCAGCCCCAGGACGTTCAACCGCGTGCGTTGAATGCCCGCCGCGGCGGCGCCGGGCGCCTCGATCCGCACCTTGTATT
>JAMCWS010000294.1 GCA_023480605.1 bacterium | reverse complement strand
GACGGTCTCGGCGGCTCAGCTCGACGCCATGTTCAGCGCCACAACACCCTACTCGGCCGTGCCATTGGGGCGGTAGCGAATCTCGTCGGGCTGCAGGAGGAAAAGCATCGTATCGAGCCTGGTCATGGCCGCGGGATTCTTCACAAGCCAGGCGCCAAGGGTCGGCGCGCCCTCTTCGCCTTGGAGCTTGAGATCGAGCAAACGCGCCTTCAGATCGGTTCTGATTTTGGCCATCGCGGCTTCGAGCGAGGCGCGCCGGATGCCCTCCATCTCTTGGGGTGACGGAGCGCGGTCCTCGTAGATCATGGGCCCCAGAGTCCGGCTGGTCAGGCTGTCGCGCACGGCCTGGGGCGCGATCGTCGCGATGGCCTCGACGCCGTTGCCCTTATCCTGGAAGGCCACCTTGGCCCCGGTGTCCAGCAGGCGACCAAGAGCCGCGCGCCGCGGAGCGTCGTTTTTAAGCACCTGGGAAAGGGTGGTACCCTCGGCGTCGGCCGACGTGAGGATCCGCTGGCCGAGCGCCCTTAGCGCCGCGCGCCGCGGAGCGTCGTTTTTAAGCACCTGGGAAAGGGTGGTACCCTCGGCGTCGGCCGACGTGAGGATCCGCTGGCCGAGCGCCCTTAGCGCCGCGCGTCGCGCGCTGGCCTGAGCGGTCAGCGCGCGCTCGGCGGGGTCGTTGATGTCGCGGTTGGCGGCAATGGCGGCGGTGGCCGAGTAGGGTGTTGTGGCGCTGAACATGGCGTCGAGCTGAGCCGCCGAGACCGTCTTGGTGGCCTGGCTTGAAGCCCGGGAGGTTAGTTTGATGTAGTCGGGCGGCCGGGGCGCTTCGGCCGCGAAGCGCCGGCATCCGCCCGTCATCGCCAGGATGACCAGGGCCAGCAGGCAGGCGCGGCGCGCGCTGGTCCGGCGGCTTTCGGGGCATTGCATCGGTTTAATCATTTTCCACCTCGTCGGCGCCGGCCTCGCGGGGTGGTTCCTCCCGCGGGGGGGATTCGGCCTCTACCCGGGATTCGGCCCCTGCCAAGGGTTTGCCGGCCGGTTCCTTGAGTTGAACGTCCTTGTGGCTGTAATCGCGGGCGATGCGATCGAGCACGGCATTGATATACTGGGGCGAATCGTCGGTGCTGAACAGGCGCACCAGTTCGATGTATTCATTGATCGTCACCCGCAACGGAATATCCGGGAAATAGGCCAATTCGCATAATGCCATGCGCAGACAGATTCGATCGATGCGCGGCAGCCGGTCCAGCGTCCAGTGTTCGAGCGCTGGCTCGATGGCGCGGTCGAGTTCGTCGCGCCGCTTATGCACTTCGGCGGCCAGGCGGCGCGCGAACGGCCCCCAGCCGCGGCGCCGGTCGGGCGCGCCCGCCAGGTAAAGCCGCTCCACTTCTTCGAAGGACCCGCCGGGAGAGCCGTATTCAAGCGCATAAAGTAGTTGCATGGCGCGCTGGCGCGCCAGGTGTCGGATGCCCATTCAACTCACGTCCGGGCGGCAGGATTGTCACCTTGCCAATGCGGTGCGGCCGGATTGCCGGTCCGGCTCATTCGAATCTCGCCGTCAATCAAGGTTCCACCGCCACCTGATGGGGCTCGAACTCCGAATCGATCATAGCAAAATAACGGTTGATCCCATTAAAAAGCAAGGCCGCAATCCGGTCCTGGACGGCGGGCTTGATCAATTCGGACGCCTCGGCGGGCGTGTCGAGGAAACCGCATTCGACCAGGACGGCGGGCATGTTGAAATTCATCAGGACGCGCAGCGCTCCCGCCTTGACGCCCCGGTCGTATTGTCGGAAGGGACCCGAGCGGCGGAATTCGTCGTCGATCACGGTTGCCAGTTCGCGGCTTTCGGCCTGGCGTTCGACGAATTTGTCGTTCCACAAGTCCTTGAAAATGTCACGAAGAGCTTCGTTGCCCGAGTTGGCGCTCATGTCAACTCCGTCGTTTTCCAGTTGCACTAATTGGCGGTTGGTTTCGGAGACGATGTTGCTCAGGTAGTAAACCTCGAATCCACGTGCCGTCTTTCGGCTGTGTCGATCGTTGCCGTTCATGTGGATGCTGATGAACAAGTCCCCCTGCGCCTCGTCGGCGATCTGGACGCGGTCGGGCAGCGAGAGGTAGCGGTTGTCGCTGCGAGTCAGCACGCAATCCAGGTTGGGCGACTTGGCGATGATATTTTCAAGCCGTTGCGCGATTTCCAGCACCAGATCCTTTTCATAATAATGGCGGCCGTTGATTCTGCGGTAGGTTTGCGACCCGGCGGTGGACTCAAACACGCCGGGCGTTTCGCCGTGGCCCGGGTCGAGAACGACCATCTTGCGGGGGGTGGTCGGTCCGGCCCCGGGCGCACGTTTTGCCGAACCGAGCGGCGCCAGCCGCAGCGGCCGCACCGTTACGATTTGGGTATTGGGTCCGCTGCGCGTGACGCTGAACCGGATCGACGCCTGAGAATAAAAAACGAAACGCAGGACTTTTTGGTCGGCGTAATAAACCCGCTTGACGTAATACACGAGCGGCGAGCGAACCGGCTTGTCGAGCGCCTCGACCGGCCCGGCCACGCCGTAAAAGTCCAGGTAAAAATAACGATGGCGAAGCAGATCGTCATTCACCCGCATCGTGGGCGGCTGGCTGAACTCCAGCCGAAAAATGACGTGGTCGGACTGTGCATCGGAGTTGAAAGCACGAAGGGTGGGGGCGGTCGTCGCGGCCGGACCCGCCGCCGCGCGCGCGCCCGCCGCCGCCAGCACGGCCGCGCCGAGCAGCAAAACGGCCCGCCAATGCGGAAGCGGACCACGGCGAGGCGGACGGCGGATGAGGGCGATGAGCGTCGAGGGTCGCACGGAAGACAAAGGTTGGTTTCCGGACTCACGTTGGTGATGCGGCCGGCATCCGCCGGGGAAACCGGCCGGGTCGACAGACGGCCGCGTCCCTTCGGATCCGCGGCGGAGGCTCAAGCGTCGGCCAGCGCCACGAGCCGCTGCTTGATTTCAGTGGTTTCCTCGTCGGCGGCGAATCGGTCCAGGTAGGCCTGCCAGGCTTTGCGCGCCGCCGATTTGTCGCCCGCCAGTTCGAGCGCCATGGCCAAGTTATACGCGGCCTCGGCGAAGTCGGGCCTGAGTTCGATCGCCTTCCGGAACGAATCGACCGCTTTCTCGTATTTTGCCTCAGCCGCCAGCGAACATCCCAGGTTGTAATGGTCCAGCGAGTCGACAGGTTTGAATCCCAGGGCGCGCCGCTGGGCCATCACCTGTTCGTCGCTCAGGGAATGGAACATCGCCAGTCCCCAACGCGCATAAGTCTTTTCGCCTTCTTTGGCCAGCGATTCGGCGAACAGTTCAACGTATCGGCCGTGCAACTGCTGGGGAGCCGGCTTGCCGCTCGCCGCGGCGGCTTGCATTTCCTGAGATTTTTCGGCCTTGGGATTTATCTGGTCGCTCATTCGAACGGGATTTCCTTTCGCGTTGACGTGTGACGGCGCCCTACGGAGACATGAATGACCCGGCGATGACGCTGCTTCCTCTCCCCGCCGAGTCCGCGCCTGGTTTTGGCAAGCGCCCGCGGCCGTCGCGCAACCCGCCTTCGGCCCGGACCGGGCGACCGGGCGCGCCGGAAGTAAATGATCTTAGAATAAGAAAACCGGATTTGACAACAGATTTGCTGTCGCCGCCCGCGCCCCGCCGCCGGCGGTCGTGGTACCCCGATATCAGTTCGCTCGTTGGGGGCGCCGGCGGATACGAATACAACGGCCGATCGATTGCGGCCGCCGGAGCGGTCAGGCGTTCATTACTTTGCCCAGGAGTTGCTCCAGATGCTCGGGCTCGAACGGCTTGACGAGGTAGTCGACAGCTCCGACGTCCAGGCCGCGCTGAACCGATTCGGAGTGCGAGGCGGCCGAGAGCATGATGATCGGAATCTTCGCGGTCGCCGGATCGGCCTTGAGTTTTTTGCACACCTCGAAGCCGTCGATGATCGGCATCATGATATCGAGCAGGATGACGTCGGGCTTTTCCTTGCGCACCTGGTCGATGGCGTCCAGGCCGTCGAACGCGGTACAGACCTCGTAACCCTTGGTCTCGAGAAAAAGCTTGAGGATGGTTTTAACATCTTCTTCGTCGTCGGCAAGCAGGATTTTCGGGCTCATGAAACCGTCTCTCTCTTTCTGTTCTTGCGCTGATATTGAAAGATTTCCCACCGCCGGTTTGCAAGTAAAAATCACCCGCGCCCCGCGAAAATAATCACGGCTCCGCGGCGCCCGATTTACCGGGCCGGTCCGCTCAACCGACCGCGTCGGCCCGAATTCCCTGGCGCGGGGCGATCCGGCATGCCATTTCGTCCGCCGCTGGTGGTCATTCGCGGCGCCCTCTCGCTGATCGATCCCCGGCAAGCGCGCGACACGGCCGCCGACACTCTGCAGCAAGCCCATACGCTGCTGTTGAAAAACTGCCAGCGCCTAAGCGACGTGGTCGACACCATCCTGGATGTGACGGAGATCGAAAACGGCACGCTGCAATTGACGGTGATCGAAGTTAACCTGCACGCCCTGATCGAAAACATCCTGAAGTGCCACCACGAGGCGGCGGC
>JAMCWS010000414.1:3265-4618 GCA_023480605.1 bacterium | reverse complement strand
ACAGACGTTGCCCGCGCGATCGAGCGCCACATCAACAGATTCATCATGATCGTTTCCCCCCAGGTAGGTGGACCACAGAAACGTCCCATCGCCGGACAGTTTGACGACAAATCCATCGAAGTCGCCGCCGAGGGTCGTGTCATAGCCGCCCGATATCCAATCGGGGGATTCGGTCGTGCCCGCCACATAGACCTTCCCCGCGCCGTCGGTCGCGATTCCCCTGGCCCCATCGAGTCCGCTGCCGCCAAGGTACGTGGACCACAGAGGAGCGCCATCGGGCGAGAATTTGGCCACGAAGGCATCTCCACTTCCGTTTGGCGTCGTGTCGTAGCCGCCCGATACCCATACCGGGACATCGCTCCCGACCCCCCCGCAAACATATATGGATCCTTGCCTGTCGAGCGCGATACCCGTGGACCCGCCGACGCCCGAGCTGAAACGATGCACCCACAAGGGCACGCCTCCAGGCGACAGCTTCGCGACGAACGCGTCGTCCAAGTTTCTAGGATCGGCGGGAGCGTACCAGTCCGATGAGCCCGTGGTTCCGGTCAGGTAAATGTTTCCCGCTGGGTCAACAACCAGCTTGGAGCCGATATCCGTCCCGCTGCCGCCCAGATACGTGGACCACACAAGCGCGCCCGAGGGGGTAAGTTTGGCCACAAAGATATCCCAGACGCCGTTGTAAGACGTGTCGTACCCGCCCGACACCCAATCTCTTGACGACGTATAGCCGGTCACATAAATATTTCCCTCAAGGTCCATGGCGACGCCGTACGCGATATCCGCGGCTTCATCGTATCCCACCTCATCCCCGCCCAGATACGTCGACCACATCAATTCGGGGGCCGCCCCGGATGGGGGGGCAAGGATGGCGAAGGCCAGGGCGACAGTCATGAAACAACCGATCATTTCGCAGGATCCGGATTCGTTGCGCATGGGAAGCCTCCACGTCTGACCGTCGAACGAAATCGTAAACAGAATTCCCCGCCGGCGCCGCCGCCCCGTGGGCCTTATCCCCCGCTGATCGAAGTTCTGTGATGAAATAATCCGAGTTGATATAACCACGATTCTGTTTATGACAATCCGGCAAGTTTGTCAACAATCAAGCAAGGACGGAGAGCCGCCGGCAGGATAGTTGACGAATTTAACTTTGCTTTTTTGGCCAAACTGCCGTAAAGAAAAGGGGTTGATGGAATGGCGAGCACGCTGTTGCTCCTGAATCCCGCAGCTACCGCTGATGGTGGACCGGTGAATCGATCGCAACCATCCATCCACGGGCGCCCGGTCCGCGCCCACCATGTTCCGCTTGCGGCGTTGCTGGCGCTGGCCGCGGCGGCCGTGATGCTGGCGCCG
>JAMCWS010000414.1:0-3156 GCA_023480605.1 bacterium | reverse complement strand
CGACTACCGCAACGGCTGGTATCACACCGCCTCGGGACGCGAAACCGTCACGCAGGTCGCCGCGCTGTATCAGCGCGACGCCGACTTGGTGGCCGTCCTCAACCATGCTTCGTCGGGGGCCGTGCCGGCGGCCGGCCGCATGCTTTACATCCCCCCTTCGAACAACATCGAGCGGGTGCGCGAAGTGGTCGCCCGCATCAGGAATCACTTGGAACTGGTGCCGACCACCCCGTGGAATCCGGCCGGCGCCGGGGGTCGGACCGTGCCGGTCGTCAACAATACTACCCCTGTCAAAATCAAACGCTCGGACCTGGCGATCCTGGAACGCGACCCCCTCCCCGAGCGCACGCCGCGCCCCGGAGGCGGGGGATCGGCCGGCGGCGGCGCGACGGGCGCGGGGGGCGGGCGCGGCAAAACCGGCCCTGGTCCGCGCGACGGTTTCGAGTGGCCGGTTGAAGGCAGGATCGTGGCCAGGTTCGAGGAAGGTTGGAAGAACAATCTCCACGGCATCGAAATCGCCGCGGAAGAGGGCAAGCCGGTCCGCGCCGCGCGCGGGGGCAAGGTGCTCCTTAGCCGCAAGTTCCCCGGCTACGGCAACCTGATCCTGATCGATCATGGCGACGGCTTCGCCAGCACTTACGGCTATAACGACGCGATGCTGGTCAAGGAAGGCGACCGGGTGAACAAGGGGCAGACCATTGCCAGCGTCGGGCGCCCCAGCCAAGGGTCGTCGAGCCGGCTTTTTTTCCAGATCCGGCGGGGGGGGCAGATGGTCGACCCGCTCGATTACCTGTCGTATTGAGGCCGCCGGTTTGCGACGACGGCCGGCGGTCGGCCGAATTTGTCAAGATGCCTCGATAACAAAACCGATGACGAGATAGGATCCGATTTGCCATGGCGCGCCGTTCCCATTCACGCTCGATCTGGCCGAAAATACTCCTGCTGGGCATTCTCTGCCTGGCGGCGGGGGGGGTGTTGGCGGTGGTGGCGGGGGGGGGCGCCGGGGGCGGGTCCATTCTTTCGGCCCTGAGCCGGCGGGGCGGGAAAGGCGCCGGCGGCACGCCCGGGGCGAAGGCGGCCGAGACGCGCATTGCGACCGAGCGGGCCGAGGAGAAAACCGTCGCCGCCGACGCGAAAGAACGGGCGCGTCTGGAACGCGAAGTCGAGCGCCTCAAAGGAGTCGTCGACGCCAAGGACCGCGAAATCGCGGACCTGACGATTCAGATCAAATTGCTGACCGAAGGCTCGCGTCTGCCGACGAAATAATCACATCGCCTCGACGGCCTTGATTTCAGGGAATTCTTCCTTGAGCCGCCGCTCGATGCCCAGCTTGAGGGTCATCCGCGCGCTCGGGCAGCCGCTGCAGGCCCCGCGCAGAAAGAGATGGACGATCCCGTTTTCGTAACCGCCGAAGGTCACATCGCCGCCGTCCATGTTGACGGCCGGACGGATCTCTTCGTCAATGACGCGAAGGATGCCCTTGGCGACGTCGCCCTCGCCCTCGCCGACGGCGTCGGGTTCACCAACGAGGCTGGGTTCGTCGGACTGGTAATGATCGCGGATCTCCGCCATCACCTTGGGAGCCAACTCGCTCCAATCGGTTTCGCCGCCGGCGGTGACGGTGACGAAATTGGGGGCCAGAAAGACCGCGCTCACGTCGTCCAGGGCGAACAGGCGCTGGGCCAGGGGCGAGCGGGCCGCCTGGGTGGCGTCGGCCAGATCGGCCGTTCCCGACTCCAGCAGCGGCTGGTCGAGCAGGAACCGGACGCTCGCCGGATTGGGAGTCGGTTCGGGCGATATCTTCACATTTTTGATATTCGAAGTTGCCATCTTGGTCTCCTCGTGAGTTGAGTCGCACGGCCTAAGGCAAACCAACCTTCCCGCGCGGCACACCTATTTAATCATGAGTTTTCAGTCAGGTCAATTGCGTTGTCCGCCCGGTCCGTTGTCGCGATTTCACGGCCGGGGATTCGCGGCGCGGCGGTGGGCGGACGGCGAAGGCCCGGGCGCCGGCCGCCTTTGCGGCCGGGCACGAAGCCGCTCATCGCCTGTGGCAAGTGGTCTCGAGCTGTCCGTCCCGGCCTGGGGCGCCACGCGCCGGCCACGATATCTCGCTGGCATGAAATTCGCAATCAACCCGTGACGCACGAATGCCGCGCCGCGAGGGAAGGGCCGCGCCGAGGCGTCTGGCCTCAGCGAGCCTGACCCAGCGCGGCGCCGGAATAAACTTTTCCCTCCACGCCGTTTGTGGCAAAGTAATGTGCAGCGACGGTCCAGACCCGCCGGCCAGACGAGGAGCGCCATGAAAATCCGCATGATGAACGCCTGCCACCGCCACGGCCGGCTGCGCGGCCGCCGCAACGCCGCCTTTACAATGATCGAGATCATCCTCGTGGTGATGATCATCATGACGCTGATGGCCGTGGTCGGTCCGCGACTGGTCGGCAAGGGCAAGCAAGCCAAGATCAACGCCACCAAGATCCAGATGGGCAACATCAAGACGGCGCTCCAGGAATTCGAAGTCAACGCCAGCCGCTTCCCGACTACCAGCGAGGGGCTCGAAGCTCTGATCAAGAAACCCAGCGACCTCGACGACAACGAATGGCCCGGCAAATACATGGATGAGTTGCCCAAGGACTCGTGGGGCCAGCCGTTCCAATACACCTGCCCTTCCGAACATGGCAAGGACTACGATCTGGTCTCGGCCGGCCCCAACAAGCAATTCGGCGACGACAACGACATCACGAATTACTCCTCCGAGACGCCGGACGAAAAACTCTAATCCCTCCGGGCGACGAATCGATGGTCTATCTGCAACGGATCTGGCGCTGGTGGCAACGGCTTGTGTTCGAGGCCGGCGGCGGCAGCGAATTTCTTTGCGACACCTGCCGCTATGACCACGGCGGCGCCTGCGGCCGCCGCGAGCGCCCCAACGCCCGCCGCTGCCCCGACTACCGGCGATAACAGGATGTTGCGCCGGTGACGGGCCGGAAATAGACCGAAAGGACCGGGGGGACGCAAAAGTCAAAGGATCCTGGGCGGGGCCTGTCGAGGAACGAATGAGCCGCTCAGGACCGTCGAGTCAGGCGGATTTCGGAATTACTGGTCAGCGGCGTCAGCCGCCGGAGGCCGTTTTCGCGCCGGCCGGTTCCGGCG
>JAMCWS010000348.1 GCA_023480605.1 bacterium | reverse complement strand
TCCTTGATCGACGGGGGTTTTGTGAGCCGCGGAACCGCGGACGCCGCGGCTCCGGCTTGTTTGGCACGGCGCTTGCTCCTTCCCATCGGCAAGGCGGCGCCTCGCGCTGTTCGGCGACGAGCGGCCCGCGGCCTTCGAGCACCGCCGTGCAGGTGAACGATAACCCCGCGTAGAGGCCGCCGGGGGTTTGCACGAACCGGTAGGGGAAGAGACGGCAGGCGGAAGGTTTGGCCTCGGCTCCGTAGGCGGTGTGCAGGGCGCACAGGCGGTCGGCCGTCAGCATGCAGCACCGGCCGCCGTCGATGCGCATCGTCAAGCCCCCCCGTGTGAAGCGGCTGGGGGCGACCGGGTCGCCGGCGCCGGAAGGGGCGTTCGGCAGTTCGCGCGCACGGGCTCGGACGGACTCGGCCATCTCCCCCGCGCCGGGGAATTCGTGAAATTCGAGGCACGAATGCCCGCAACGGATGCACTCGTGGCGCACCTCGGGCGGCAGATGAAGGACGTTGGCGGCGGCCGGCTCACTCATGCCCCGAGGATATCATAAAGATCGGCCCGCCTCACGCGCCATCGCGACACGATGGCGTCAGCGCCGGACGTGCGGGTGACCCGCCCGCGGTCGCCGGCGCGGGGCGAAAAAAACTATTGCCGATTGCCGCCGCGCACGAAAAGATTGTCGGAAGGTCATTCGCATTTCTGTCTCGGGGCGGAGGAACGCGGCGGCGTGGCACTCAATATCAAGGCCCTCATCGAGGCGATTTACTCCCACAGCGCATCGGACCTGCACCTGGTGCAGGATAGTCCGCCCTACGTCCGCCTCGACGGCGTGATGCGGCCGGTGCAGGCGCCGGCGATCGGGCGCGAGGATATCGAGCAGTTCCTGCGCCAGGTCATGCCGGCCTACGTCGGGGAGGATCTGGAGCATCGCCGGGGCGCCGATTTCGCCTGGCAGCCCGACGGCCGCATGCGGTTCCGCGTCTCGGCCTATTACGAGCGCGATCGCCTGCGCATGGTCATGCGCCTCATTAAGATCAAGATCGCCACGATCGAGGAACTCGACCTGCCCGAGGTGGTCCGGACGATCGCCTCCTGGGAGCGCGGGATGGTACTGCTGACGGGGGTGACCGGCAGCGGCAAATCGACCACCCTGGCGGCGATGCTCAACCACATCAACGAGCACGAGAGCCGCTGCATCATCACCATCGAGGACCCGATCGAGATGGTGCACCCCAACATCCGCTCGCTGGTGAGCCAGCGCGAGGTGCGCCGCGACGTCGAGTCATTCCGCCACGGCTTGGTGCAGGCGCTGCGCCAGGATCCCGACGTGATCCTCATCGGCGAGATGCGCGATCCCGAGACGATCAGCACGGCCCTGCGTGCCGCCGAGACGGGCCACTACGTCTTTTCGACGCTGCACACCTCCAACGCCATTCACACCGTCGAGCGCATCCTGGCCGAGTTCCCCGAAAACGAGCACGCGTTGCTGCGCGAGCAACTCGCCAACAACCTGCGCGCGACGGTCACCCAACGCCTGGTGCGCCGGACGGGCGGGCACGGGCGCGTGGCGGCGCTGGAGATCATGGTCGTCAACGACACGATCCGCAAACTCTTCATCGAAGACCAGGTAACCTCGATCGCCACCGTCATCCGTGAGCGGCGCGACGGCATGATGATGTTCGACCAGCACCTGGCCGACCTGGTGCGCGCCGGCACGATCGAGGAAGCCGAGGCGTTGCGTTACGTCGAAGACGACGCGGCCTTCCGCCGTTACGTCAAGGGCCGCCTTTCGTCGGCCGACCGGGGGGGGATTATCGGGTAGGTTGGCGGCTGTAGACCACAGGCCACGGGCTATCGGGTTGCCGGGTGGAGGTCATGGGAAAACGACCACACGATTTCGAAAACCTGAATGGTTTATATCTTTCTGGTCTTTTGTGTCTTTTCGATATCACATGAATGCGGACGGGAAGCTGATAAAACAATGACGGCGACCGAAACCCAAACCACCCCCGCGCGGCTGCGCACCGGCGTGCCCGGCCTGGACGAAATACTGGGCGGGGGGCTCCTGCCGGGCCGCACCGTGCTGCTTAAGGGCGCGCCGGGCACGGGCAAAACCACCTTGGGACTGCAAATGCTGGTGGCCGGCGCGCGCGACATGAACGAACCGGGCATCGTGCTCAGCTTCGAACAGGGTCCCGACCAACTCGCCGCCGACGCCGCCTCGTTCGGCTGGGATATAAAGGAACTGGCCCGCGGTAAACGGCTCCATGTCCTGTTTGTCCAGCCCGAGGAAGTGCTCGACAAACCCGGCCGCCAGGAAAACCGCCTGCTGGTCAACATCGCCGACCTGGTCGACGAATCCGGCGCCCGCCGCGTTCTCATCGACTCGGTCAGCCACCTGCGTCCGCTCTTCACCGGCGAAACCGCCCGCCCGCTCTTCATGAAATTCCTTCTCCAACTCAAAGCAATGGAACTAACCCCTTTCCTGACGGCCGAACTTGACGCCGGCGACGGCCCCCTCGGACTCGACGCCTACCTGGCCGACACGGTCATTCACCTGGAACGCCGCTCGGGCGAAGTGGGGCGCCCCGGCCGGCGGACGATCGAGGTGATCAAGACGCGCGGTTTTCAGGCCCTCCCCGGTCGCCACCCGCTCGAAATCGGCGCTGGCGGCGGGCGCGTTTACCCGCACAGCTACCCCAAGGGCGCAAAAGACCAAAAGGACGAAAAGGACCTAAAGGAGGAGAGCGCGGGAGGTAAACAAGTGCAGGCGGAGGGGCGCCCGAAGCCCGAAGCCTCCGGTCTCCAGCCTCCAGCCTCTGTCCTCTCCACGGGCGTTCAGGGGCTCGATCCCCTTCTCGGGGGTGGTTATGCGGCAGGCTCGCGCATCCTGGTGGCCGGTTTGTCGGGCACGTTCAAGAGCGCGCTGGCCGCGCATTTTTTACTCGGGCCGGCCGGGGCCGGTCCGGGCGATGCGGCAACGACCGGCGCCCCGGCCCGGGGCCTGTGGATCACCTTTCAGGAGACGGCCCGCAAGCTGGCCGCGTCGCTGGGAGGCCTGGGGTTCGATCCGGTCGCGGCCCTCGCCGAGCAACGCCTCACGATCATGGAATGCCTGCCCGGACGCGAACCGGTCGAAAAGATCCTCGAAGCGACCGAGCGAACCATCCGCGAACTGGCCATCGAGCGGGTGGCCATCGACGGCATGAATGAACTGGTGGCCGGCCTGGACAGCGAGGGCGAAACCGCCGACTGGTTCCTGCGCCGGCTTGAAATGCTGGGAGTGACGGTGCTGGCAACCGAACGCCTCGCGCGCGTGGTCGGACGCAATCCGCTGTCCGAGATCGCCCACGCCGAGTTGGCCGACACCATCATTTACCTGGGGCTCGTGGAGATCGAAAGCCGCCTCGAAAAGGTCGTCTCGGTGCTCAAGCACCGCGGCGGGCCGGCCGAGGGCGACCTGCGCGCCATCGAATGCCGGCCGGGCCGGGGCCTGCGCGTGAGTCAGCGGTTCATCGGCCTGTCGGGGGTGCTGCACGGCGCACCGGCGGGCCAGCGCAAAACCCAAATCGAGCAATTCTTTCAACCGCTGTTTTTCATCCGCGACTTTCTCACCCTGGCCCAGGACGAATCAATCGACGAGGTTCGCCGGCGCGCGGTGCTCATGAACCTTTCGCGCGAGACCGTGGCCGTCATCGAGCGACTGGAAAGGTTTTTCGGTCTGCAGGCGCTTCCCCCCGCCGATGGCGCCGGGAGCGGTTCGCCGCCAGCCCCGGGCAAAGGCGGCCGGCAGTAAGGTTCCGCCGACAAGGATATCGATGATGAGTGCTCATATACTAATCATAGACGACGCCGAATCGATGGTCGACGTGCTCAAGCTGACGCTGGAATTCGCCGGCCATCACGTGACGGTCGCCACCAACGGCCGTGAAGGGCTTGAGAAGTGCCGCATCGTGCGCTTCGACCTGATTTTTTGCGACATCGACATGCCGGAGATGAACGGCCTGGAGTTCACCCGCCGCTTCCGGGCCGAAATCGATCCCAAAACCCCCCTGATCATCCTCTCGGCCGAAGAGGGCGGGTTGATCGCCCAAGCGCTGGCCGCCGGGGCCACGACGGCCCTCAGCAAGCCTTTCGAGCCGATCCGCCTTATGAAGGACATCGAGCAGTTTCTGCCTTGACGGGAAGGACGGCCGCCGGTTCCCGCGCGCGCCGGCGCCGGCAGCAGCCGGAATCGTCCCATCGAGCTGCCGGCGGGCGCTGGATATCTCACCCGTAGCGTGACAATATGTCTCACTGGCCCCGGCCGTCCGAATCCGCGGCGAGGGATGACAAAATATTTTATCCCTTTTATTATCAATCATTCGCAATCAGCGGCGAGAATCCATCGGCTTTATTCAGGCCGGCGCCGTTCCAAGGTGGCATAACTCTTGTTTCTTAAGAGATACAGTTTCGATGGATGGGAGATGCGGCAAACAAGGGACGCACTATTCAATGGCTCGAATGAGAGAATCCCGATAAAATTGGAATCTGAGCGCGTTCAGGAGTTGGCATCCCGATTATAACGCCGGCCAATGATTATTTTACGCGGAGGTTAACGATGAGTGAGAGGCAAAAAATCAGACGCAACT
>JAMCWS010000132.1 GCA_023480605.1 bacterium | reverse complement strand
GCCGCGCGGCGGCGCGTGCCGCCACCACCAGCATACAGGATCGCGCGAATTTGTCACTGGCCAGATCGCCAAATAAACACTTTGGGACGAACCCGGGGCAGGCGCGGCGCGGGTCGCTTACGGCGCCGTCGGGCTCCCCGACGCCACCGCCGCCATAAGAACCGGCGACGGGCAGGGAATGAGGGGCATCTTGAGCGCCTTGTTTCGGTAACTGATGTTCATCGCCACCCGGACGGGGATGCCGCGCAGGTCGCGCGGACGCCAGCCGCGCAGGACGCGTTTCAGGATGTTGGGGATCGTATAAGTCTGGCGGAAAATCCAGTGGTACCCGTCCTGCAATTGGTCGGCGGTCATGAGGCGGGGAGTGAAGACAACCTCGCCGGTGTGGTAGCGATCCCAGCGTTTTTCGACGATCCGCCCCTCGGCCTCGAACGCGTCGAAAAGGCGGGTGCCGGGGAAGGGGGTGAGGATGTGAAACTGAGCCGCGTCGATGCGGTGCTCCATGACGAAGTCGAGCGTGCGGGCGAACACGGTCGGATCGTCGCCGTCCAAGCCGAAAATGAAGCTTGCGACGATGTTGATTCCGGCGTCGTGGATGCGGCGAATGGCCTCGCCGTAGCCGTCGCGCCGGTTCCACTTCTTGTTGATCGCCGCCAGGTTGTCCTTCGAGATGGTTTCCAGGCCGATGAATGCGTAGCGGCCGCCGCTGCGCGCGTAAAGGCGCAGGAGTTCGGCATCCCTGGCGAAGGTGATCGACGTTTGCCCGCCCCAGATCCGGCGCAGCGGAATGAGCGCCGCGAAGAGTTGCTTGGCGTAAACGGGATGGCCGCAGATGTTGTCGTCGGCGAAGAAAAAACGGCGCGTGTCGAAGGCCTGGATTTCGGCCAGCACCTCGTCCACGGGGCGAGTCCGGAATTGTTTTCCGAAAACGCCGGTCACGGCGCAGTAGTCGCAGTCGTAAGGACAGCCCCGCGTGGCCTGGACGGTGTTGAAGCTCGTATACATCTCACGCCGCATGAGATCGCGCCGCGGGACGGGCATCGCCTTCATGTCGCAGGGCGCCGGGGCGCGGTAGATGCGCTGGAGCCGCCCGGCGGCCAGATCCTCGAGCAATCCGGCCCACACGCCCTCGGCCTCGCCGACGACGACGGCGTCGGCATGGGCCAGGGCTTCGTTCGGCAGGGCGCTGGCGTGAATGCCCCCCAGAACCACGGGTACGCCGCGGGCGCGGAACTCGTCGGCGATGGCGTATGCGCTCAGGATCTCCGAGGTGAAAGCGGTGATCCCCACCAGGTCGACCGGCCGGCCGTAGTCCACCGGATCGACGCGGGCGTCGTGGATGGTCACCTCCCAGTCGGGCGGAGTCAGGGCGGCCACCGTCGGCAGGCTCAGGCGAACCAGTCCAGCCTTGCCATGGCGGACTTTCCCCCAGTAACCCCGTTCGGTGCGCGGCAGGATCAGCAGCAGTCGCTTCTTAATGATGGCACGTCCTTCCATGACTAAGGGGTGACGGCCGCGCCGGCCCGCGCGCCTCGCTCAGTTGAGGGCCTGGGTCAGGTCCGCGATAAGGTCGCCCTCGTCCTCGATTCCGACCGACAGGCGGATTGTGCCTTCGGTGATGCCCGCCTCCCGGCGCTGGGCGTCGGTCAGCGAGGCGTGACTCATCGTCGCGGGATGGCAGGCGAGCGATTCCACCCCGCCCAGGCTCTCGGCGAAGACGAACAGGCGCAGGCGCCGCACGAACTCGTTGGCCGCCTCGCGCCCCCCATCCAGTTCGAAAGTGACGATGGCGCCGTAGCCCGTCCTCTGGCGGCGGGCCAGTTCGTGGCGCGGATGCGAAGCCAGGCCGGGGTAGATCGTCCGCCGCACGCGCGAGTGCGCGGCAAGGAACTCGGCGACGGCCCGGGCGTTGGCCTCGTGCTGGCGCATCCGCACGGCCAGCGTCTTGACCCCGCGCAAGGTCAGCCAACTGTCAAACGGCCCCAGCACCGCCCCGGCCGCGTTCTGATAGAATTGGAAGGCGGCGTGCAGGTTGGCGTCGCCGGTCAGCACCGCCCCGCCCAGCACGTCGGAGTGGCCGCCGATATACTTGGTGGTGCTGTGCACGACCACGTCGGCCCCCAGGTCCAGCGGTTGCTGGAAGTAGGGCGAGGGGAAGGTGTTGTCGACCACCAGTGGAATGGCGCGCGGCCGGGTGACGGCCGCCACGTCGGCGATGTCGACCAATTGGAGCAGGGGATTCGTGGGCGACTCGACCCAGACCAGCCGGGTTGTGGGTCGCAGCGCCTGCGCGAAACCATCGGCCTCGTCGCCGTCGACGTAAGTGATCCCGATGCCGCGGGGGCGGTAGATCGTTTCGAACAGGCGGTGCGTGCCGCCGTAGATCTGGCTGGCCGCGACGACGTGGTCGCCCGGCCGCAGGATCGAGAGGACGGCGTCGATGGCCGCCATGCCCGAACCGAAAGCCAGGCCGTGGGCGGCGCCCTCGAGGGCCGCCAGGCAGGTCTCCAGCGCCGTGCGCGTGGGGTTGGCGCTGCGGCTGTATTCGAACGCCGCCGGCCGGCCGATCTCCTTGAAGGCGTAGGTGACCGACGGGTGGATCGGCACGATGACGGCGCCGGTCGCGGGTTCGGGCGCCTGTCCGGCGCGGATGGCCTTGGTCGCGAACTGCATGGGCGAATTTCCTTCCGCCGGTCTCAAATGGGAAACATGGCCGATGCGCGAACGGACTTACCTCAGATCGTCGAACAGAATTGTCGAGAGGTAACGTTCGCCGAAGCTGGGCAGGATCACGACGATCGTATGATCGTGGTTTTCCAGGCGGGCCGCCAGGCGCGCCGCCGCCGCCAGGGCCGCGCCCGAGCTGAGGCCCACCAGCAGTCCCTCCTCGGCGGCCGCGCGCCGCGCCCAAGCCACCGCCCCGTCGCCCGTTACCGCTTCGACGCCGTCGACGAGTGCCAGGTCGAGGTTGGCGGGCACGAATCCCGCCCCGATCCCCTGGATCTTGTGCGGCCCCGGTTTGCCTCCCGATAGAACCGGCGACTCGGCCGGTTCCACGGCATAAGACCGGAAGCCCGGCTTGCGGGACTTGAGGAAGCGCGTCGCGCCGGTGATCGTGCCGCCCGTGCCGACGCCGGCCACCAGGATGTCGACCGCGCCGGCGGTGTCGGCCCAGATCTCCGGGCCGGTTGTCTGTTCGTGGATGGCCGGATTGGCGGGATTCTCGAATTGCTGCGGCATCCAGGCGTCGGGGGTCGCGCGGACAAGCTCCTCGGCTTTCTCGATCGCCCCGCGCATGCCGAGGGCGGCGGGCGTCAGCACCAGTTCGGCTCCCAGGCGCCGCAAGAGCGCCCGCCGTTCGAGGCTGAAGGACTCCGGCATCGTGAGCGTCAGGCGGTAGCCGCGCGCGGCGGCGACGAAGGCCAGGGCGATGCCCGTGTTGCCGCTGGTCGGCTCGATGATGCGCGTCCGGGGCGTGAGGTTGCCGTCCTTTTCGGCCTGCTCGATCATCGCCCGCCCGATACGGTCCTTGACCGATGCCAGCGGATTGAAAAACTCCAGTTTGGCCAGGACGGCGGCCGGCTGGGAGGCGAACAGGCGTCCCAGGCGCACCAGCGGCGTGTTGCAGGTCGTCTCGACGACGGTTTGGTAAACTCGGCCGCGAGGCGGCGCGGCGTCGGCCGACGGCGCGGCGTCGGCCGACGCCGCAGCGTCGATAGGAGCCTTCTGCGGGGCTTTGGTGGTTGACGTCGACATGATCAATTCTACCTTCCGGGATCACCGGATCCCGCGGAACCCGGGGATTTCATTTTCGAAGCGGCTAAATACGACACAGATTGTCGATATTCAGTCGAAAAAAAGGTTAAATGCCTGCCCCGCCGATCATCGGTTGGTCGAAGATTTCCTCGCGCCGGACCGGCCGGCCGGCGTAGATCGCCGCCAGCGTGGCCTGGTCCATGCGCCGGGTGGTCTCGTTGCGGATCTCCAGGAACAGGCGCCGGAAACGGCAGACCGGTTCCTGGCTACATCGTTCGAAATGGCGAAACGAGACGCAATCCAGCGGCGCCAGATTCCCTTCAAAGTGGCGAATCACCTCGCCCACGGTAATCTTCTCGGGCTTGCGGGCCAGCGTGTAGCCCCCGGCCTTGCCCGGGGCGCTGTCGACCCACCCCCGGGACTTGAGTTCGAGCATGATGTGTTCGAGAAAACGTTTGGGCACCTCGTTGCGCCGCGCCAGTTCCCGGATCGGGATCGGCCCTCGCCCCTGATGTTCCACCAGGGTAAACAACGCGCGCAGTGCATAATCGGTTTTCATCGAAACTTTCATCGGGTTCCCTCGCGCCGACCGTCAAAGACGATCATGTCGGTCGTTTTTACGCGAACCCCACCCGTTTGTCAAGCCGCAATCGGTTTTCGGCCCGTGAGCCCTTGATCCTCACCGAAACCGTAAAAGACCAACCACCAAGGGGTCTTGAGATTATTCAAGGTAATATCCCCTATTGGTGATGGTGCGTCGTCGAGATGTACTCATGTATGCGGCACGCCCATGAATTCCATGGCCCAGCCCGGCATCTTTTTGGTAAACTCAAACGATTTATATCGTGCGGCGGGGAGCCGGCCAT